>NZ_CVTK01000040.1:101992-333419 GCF_900004785.1 Pseudomonas sp. 28 E 9
CCCGCCGATATAAATGGCGTCGGCGCCATGCAAGATAGCCTCGCGCGCGATGGCAACGTCGCGGGCAGGGCTGAGCAATTCCAGGTGATGCTTGGGCAAGGACATAGTTTTTTTAGTCAGGCTTGTCACGGTCGAGGCGCGCATTGTAGCTGTGAAATGCCTGAGCGGCATCTACCACAGGGCTGTGAGGGCAGCATGTAACCAATGGGGAACCTGATGGGGAACTGAGGGCCGATCAGGATTTTGTGTCGATCCCGGTCCAAATGTGGGAGGGGGCTTGCTCCCGATGGCGGCCTCTGGGCCGACCAGGATGTTGGATTGGACCGAGTACATATCCGTTTCTGCGGTAACGGCTGCAATGGGTTCCGCTTTTACAGCGGCTCACTTTTGAAAAGCGCAAAAGTAAGCAAAACGCTCTTGCCCCACCACTCGGCACCTCGCTTAGGCTCGGTGTGCCCGAACGCAGGCTTGAATCCGTGGGCCGCCGCAATGGGCCATCCATGGCCCAGTGCGGCTAACCCGGCGTCCTGCCGGGTTACCCACGGATTCAAGCCTGCGTTCGGCCAGCGTGGTTTAACGGGGCGCCTAAGATCGAGATCAAAAGCCAGATCAAGAGCGACTCGCTTCGCATCGTGGTTAGGGTTGGGCGCTTCGGGGTAAGCCCCCTCTCACATTTGCTACAGCATCCCCAGGTATCAGGCCTTGGCGGCCATCGCGGTGACTTCAACCCGCATGCCTTTGACCGCCAGTTCGGCAACGCCCACCGCAGCTCGTACCGGCCAGGGCTTGGCGAAAAAGCGTTTGTACACGTCGTTGAACGCGGCGCGGTCAGCCATGTCGGTGAGGTAGATGGTCAGGTGCATCACCCGGTCCATGGAGCTGCCGGCTTTTTCCAGGGCGACTTTCAGGGCTTGCAGGGTGCATTCGCTTTGCGCCGTGATATCGCCCAGTTCCAGGCTGCCGTCGGCGTGGGTCGGGATCTGGGTGGACACCAGGATGCCGTTGAAACCGATCACGTCGGATGAGATGGACTCCGCATCCGGATCAGGGGTGAAGTCTAGATCGTGGTTTGCCATGAAAACCTCTCGCGTAGGGCGTAAACGTTGCCGCGCAGTCTAACCATTGAGGACCTGCGGGTCACGGTAGCCTCCAGCAGTTTTTTTGACGTCAAAAAAGAAAATTCCGTACCGGGTAAAGTCGCTCAAAGCCGCGCCGATAGCGAGTTAGAGACTGATTCTCTGCACGCTGAGGGCGACATCATGTTCAACACGAAACTCAAACAAGAACTGGCGGCCAGGACGGTCGAAGTCGATGAGTACAAAGGACTGATTGCTGCGCTCGAACGCTCCATGGCCGTCGTCGAGTTCGACCTCAACGGCAAGGTGTTGCGTGCCAACGATAACTTTCTGAATTCCCTGGGCTACAGCCGCGACCAATTGGCCGGCAAGATCCATCGCGATTTTTGCTTTCCAGCCCTCACCGGCAGCCCGGCCTACGCTCAGTTGTGGAGCGACCTGCGCGCCGGCAAGTTTGTCTCCGGCACCTTCAAGCGCATGCATAGCAGCGGCGCGACCATTTGGCTGGAGGCCAGCTATAACCCGCTGTTGGATGAGCGCGGGCAGGTGCTGAAGGTGGTCAAGTACGCGCTGGATGTCACCGCCAAGGTCGAGCAGGAAGCCGCCACCCGCAGCAAACTCGTTGCACTGGACAGGGCGATGGCAGTTATCGAGTTCGATTTGAGCGGCCAGGTACTGGACGCCAATACCAACTTCCAGCAGGTGATGGGCTATTCGCTGGCGGAACTCAAAGGCAAGCACCACCGTCTGTTTTGCGAGCCTAGCCTGATCAACAGCAGTGAATACGCCGATT
This sequence comes from Pseudomonas sp. 28 E 9, assembly GCF_900004785.1. Classification (NCBI taxonomy): domain Bacteria; kingdom Pseudomonadati; phylum Pseudomonadota; class Gammaproteobacteria; order Pseudomonadales; family Pseudomonadaceae; genus Pseudomonas; species Pseudomonas sp. 28 E 9. Next base: position 103,862 of record NZ_CVTK01000040.1, read on the forward strand.
TCTGGCGACGTTTGAACAACGGTGAGTTTTTCACCGGTCAGTTCAAACGACTCGGCAAACACGGCCGGGTCGTGTGGCTGGAGGCCAGTTACAACCCGGTCTACGACGGCGACGGCAAGTTGATCAAGATCGTCAAGTTCGCCAGCGATATCACCGAGCGCGTGGAGAAGTTCGAGGAGGACTCGCGGGGAGCGTCGCGGGCTTATCATATTTCATCGGAGACCGAACGCTTTGCCGAGCACGGCACTCAGGTCATCCAGGACACTGCCACCGAGATGCGCCGCATTGCCGATAATATCGGCGCCTCGGCGCGGCTGGTAGGGCAGTTGGGCGACCGCTCCGAGCAGATCACCGCGATCGTCAACACCATTCGCGGGATTGCCGACCAGACCAACCTGTTGGCGCTTAACGCGGCCATCGAGGCTGCACGCGCCGGTGATCAGGGACGCGGCTTTGCGGTGGTGGCCGATGAGGTCAGGCAACTGGCGGGGCGTACCAGCCGCTCCACTGCGGAAATCGCTGAGATGATCGGCATGATCCTGACCGAAACCCGGGATGCCGTGAGCAGCATGAACGCCACCCAGGAAGGCGCGCAGCGCGGGGTGAACCTGGCCGATCAGGCCGGATCGGTGATTTTGCAGATCCGCACCAGCACCAGCGATGCGGTGCAGGCGGTGAGCATGTTTGCGTCCAAGCTGGACGAGTCGGAGGTTATTCCCAAGGCCGCAGTGGGCTGGGTGGGTTGATGCTGATCCATTAAAAGCGCGCCCCGGTGCTGATCGCCAGGACCAGCACCGGCGCGGTGGTTACTCTTTCACATCCATGAACTCTTCAGCCCACGCCACGTAGCTTTCCGGCAATGTGTAGGTGTGGGTCAACTCCGTGGCACTGAGGTTGGAGGTGCTGTGGGTGAGTTGGCGTTGCGCACGCAGGCTGTCGTAAGTGGCCTTGATCGCGGCAAAGTAGGCGCCATGCCCGGCCACCACAATACGCACGCCCAGGCTGGCCAGGCGCTCGCTGTCATGCAGCTGCGGGTTGCCGTAGGTCACCAGCATCAGCGGTACCGTGAGCTTTTCGGCGATTTTTTCCAGGTGGTCGAAGTCTTTGACGCCGACCATGCAGATCCCGTCGGCACCGGCCTTTTCATAGGCCCGGGTGCGGGCGATCACGTCTTCGGTGGGCAATACGCCGGCGTTGGTGCGGGCAATGATCGACAGTTCAGGGTCGACACGCGCTTCGAGGGCCGCCTTGACCTTGCCGATGCCTTCCTCGACGGAGATCAGATCCGTGGATTTACGCCCGAATTGCGCAGGCAACAGGGTATCTTCGATGGTCAGCGCCGCAACGCCGGCGCGTTCCAGTTCTTCAACCGTGCGCATCACGTTGAGGGCGTTGCCGTAGCCATGGTCGGCGTCGGCAATGAACGGCAACTGCGCGACACGGCCGATACGGGTGGCCTGCTCGACGAACTCACTCAGGGTAATCAACGCGAAATCGGGTGCCGCCAGTACCTGCAGGGAGGCGACGGAGCCGCCGAGGATACCGACCTCAAAGCCCAGGTCAGCGGCGATACGCGCGGACATGGGGTCGAAAACCGAGGCGGTTTCGACACAGATTGGCTTGGCAAGCAGTTCGCGAAAGTTGCGGCGCAGCGCTGAGTGAGAAATCTTGGGCATGTTCTTTCCTGGCTTTGGTCATCGTCAAGTGACGATCAATGTCTATTCGTGGTGGCGCGAGATTACCACGGGACGGGCAGGGGTTTATGACGTTTGAAGGCATGGGATGTGGTTTGGATGTGGTTTGACTGCCCCGTTTTGCACAACTGCTGTGCGGCGTTGGCGATTCATTCACTGGCGCGCGATGCCTATAGTTCATCCACCGGCGCAGTGCTCGACCGTGCTGTGCACACCAGCCCAAGACTGAGGTAAGCCTGATGAACCGTGAATTCGATCCCGCCCTGAGTGCCATCAACCAACTGGACGCCGAGTACTTCGAGTACAGCAAGGCGGCCAACCCCATCAGTGCCAATCTCATCACGCGCATTCCCTACCACAGCTTTCCCGCCGCGCTGTACGACAGCGGCCCCTCGCGCGTGGTCCCGCTGGACCTCAGCGACGCATTGGGCTGTGAAGGCCCGGCGACCGGTCCGGGGCTGTGCGCGAACTTCATGCGGCTTAATCGCGGCGATACGCTCAGCGTGCACCCCAATGCCACTTCGCAGGTGTTCTACGTGATCGCCGGAGCGGGCCATGCGGTTCAGGGCGAGTCCACGATTGAATGGTCCAAGGGCTGCTTTATCGCGCTGCCCGGCCGGCAGGAGGCGCAGTTCAGCGCCAGCCAGGATGCGCGTCTGTACTATGTGCACGATGAACCGTTGTTGCGTTACCTGGGCGTGACAGCCAGCGCCGATCGCTTCACGCCCACCTTGTACCCGGCGGCACTGGCCAACGCGAAGCTGCGCGAAGCCGCCGATGATCCGCGTGCCCAGGACCGCAGTCGCATCAGTATCCTGCTGGGCAACCGCAACTTTCCCCAGACACGCACCGTGACCCATGTGCTGTGGGCCATGTATGGAATCCTGCCGGCCGGGTCGGTGCAAAAGCCCCACCGCCATCAGTCGATAGCCCTGGATTTCATCATTGACTGCCCGCCGGGTTGCTACTCCCTGGTGGGCACCGAGCTGGAGCCGGACGGGCAGATTCGCAACCCGGTGCGGGTCGACTGGGCGCCTGGCCTGGCTTTCGTGACGCCGCCAGGGTATTGGCATGCGCACTTCAACGAGTCCGACACCGAGGCGTTCCTGATTCCGATCCAGGACGCGGGGCTGCAAACCTACCTGCGTGCCCTGGATATTCGCTTCAGCTGAGTCAGTGCCAGTCCGGCGTCTCGCCCAGGCGCTCGACGATAAAGTCGATAAAACAGCGGACCTTGGACGACACGATGCGCTTGGGCGGGTAGACGAACCACACGGCAAACGCTTGTTCGACGCCCTGGACGCGCCATTGCGGCAGCCACACCACCAACTCGCCGGCCTTGAGGCTGCGAGCCACCAGCCAGTCCGGCAACAGCGCGAACCCCAATCCCTGGCGCGCGGCGATCAATTGCGCGTCCAGGTCATTAATCCGGATGCAGTCACCATGCACCAACGACGCTACGCGGCTGTCGGCGACGAAGGTGATATCGCTTACGGCACTTGTGCCCAGTACCGCAGGCACACTGGCAAGATCGGTCGGCGTCGAGGGCAGCGGGTGCTGCATGGCGAATGCCGGACTGACCACCAGGCGGTAGTGGCCGTCGCAGAGTTTGCGCGCTTTCAGCGTGGAATCGGCCAGCGCGCCAATGCGGATGGCGAGATCGACGCCGGTATGAATCAGGTTGACCTGGGCGTTATCCAGCACCAGCTCGACGCCGATCTGCGGGTAGCGCAGGCGAAAGTCGTTCAAGGCCGGGAGGATATGGTGACGGGCAAAGGCCGGCGGCAGGTTGAGCTTCAATAACCCGCGCGGCTGCTGGTTCAGCGCCGACGTCGCCGCTTTGGCGTGTTCCAGTTCATCGAGCACTCGGCGGGCGTGCATCAGGAATGTCTGGCCCCCTTCGGTCAGGTGCAGGGTACGTGTGGAGCGGTTGAACAGCGCGATGCCCAGGTCCTGCTCGAGGTCCTTCACGTAGCGTGAAACGGTGGAGGCCTTGATGCCCAGGCGTTCGGCTGCGCGGGAAAAGTTGTTGCCTTCGGCGGCTTCGACGAAGGCGGTCAGGGCGGCGAAATAATCCAAGGTCGGCCTCAGGGGCAGGGCGGGCAGAGGTGCAGGTTGTGGAGGTTTGCCCCGTGCTGTCAACAGCCAACTGACAGTGGAGATACCCTGTGGGAGGGGCGGTGCGACGATTCGACTTGCCCCCGATGGCGGCCTCTGGGCCGACCAGGATGCTGGATCAGACTGAGTACATATCCGTTTCTGCGGTAACGGCTGCTAATGGTTCCGCTTTTACAGCGGCTCACTTTTGAAAAGCGCAAAAGTAAGCAAAACGCTCTTGCCCCACCACTCGGCACCTCGCTTGGGCTCGGTGTGCCCGAACGCAGGCTTGAATCCGTGGGCCGCCGCAATGGGCCATCCATGGCCCAGTGCGGCTAACCCGGCGTCCTGCCGGGTTGCCCACGGATTCAAGCCTGCGTTCGGCCAGCGTGGTTTAACGGGGCGCCTGAGATCAAAAGCAGATCAAGATCAAGAGCGACTCGCTTCGCATCGTGGTTACCGTTGGCTGCTACGGTCTGGAAAGTTGTGTAGTTACCTATGCCCCGATAGCAGTCAGTCAGGCACCGATGTGCAAGCTGACACACTGCAATCGGGGGCAAGCCCCCTCCCACATTTGGACCGAGGCGTTATCAAGGGGATATAGGGGCGCTGGCCGGGAAGGTTTCTTCGATAGCCTCATCAAGCTGGCTATCGCTGACCGCGCGGTCCTGCACCTTCACACTCGACTCGCAATGGCATTCGGCATTCGGGCACGGCTGTCCGCCTGGATGCCGGTCGGCGCATGCCTGGCTGCAGTAGGCTTTACCGTCGCGTTGATGGTGGGCGGCGTCGCTCACCTGGCACATGCAGCCTGGGCAGGCGCATGGCAAATCCGGGGTGGCGTGGTTCATGAGTCCTCCGATCATCAGTCATGATTGAGCGGTCCACACCTGGTTTTGATCAGCCAAAACCCACGAGTTTTAAAAAAATACCCGGTGCGGGTGATGAACGGTAGATGCGCGTCTGGCGCGGCAAAAAAACGAACCGTGCACACCATCGGCCGTCTATGGTGAAAGAGCGTCTTAACAGCCACCAGGAGGTTTGCAGATGAACGATTACCCAGTGGGCAACACCGATTCAGAAGCACGCAACCGCTCCATCGGCAACGCCATAGGCCTGGCGGCGGACGAGGTCGAGTTGTGGGTCACGTCGGTGGAAGAGGACGGCAGCGGCATGGGCTATGTGCTGACGTTTTCCGCGCGCATGCCCGGCGAAGTCCTCGCCAAGGTAGAGGGGCTGGGCGCCGATCGCACGCTCAACATCGGTCCGATAGACTGAGTTCGGCAATGCGGGAGCAGTGGCCTGGCTAACTGAGCCCCTGCTCGGCAAAAACAGCGACGAGCCAATCCATGAACGCACGCACTTTGGGCGAGCGGTAGTTGCGGTCGGTGGGAAGCAGCGGGACCGGTTCGGGGACGCCGCGCGTCATTTGATCGGATGAATGCGTTTCTCGACACCCATCACATCCGGCCGGTGATCGACCATGTCTACCCGTTTGAACAGGCGCGTGAGGCCTACGAGCACTTGGCACGCGGCCCATTCGGCAAGGTTGTTATCAAGGTCAGCTAAAATATAGTGACCGGCGAGGCTCATCATTGATCCTGATCAGGTGTCCTTGCCGGCCCGCTCTGTAACATCAGGCCTCCATTCAAGACTAGGGACGGTTCAACGCGCGTCCCTGGTCGCGCATCTCAAGGACGAGTCAGCCATGCGATCAATGAAGATCCTTTTATTATCATCGGCATTCAATGGTTTGACCCAGCGCGCCTGGCTGGATTTGCGCCAGGCGGGTCATGACCCCAGTGTTGTCGTGTTCACGGATGAAGCCACGGTGTGTCGGCAGGTTGAAGACTCAGGCGCGGACCTGGTGATCTGCCCGTTTCTCAAGGACCGTGTGCCCCGGCAACTGTGGAGCAATCCGCAGCGCCCGGTGGTGATCATCCATCCGGGCATTGTCGGCGACCGTGGCGCCAGTGGGCTGGACTGGGCCATCACCCGGCAGGTCGGCCGCTGGGGCGTCACGGCGCTGCAGGCGGTGGAGGAAATGGATGCCGGGCCGGTCTGGTCGACCTGTGAGTTCGACATGCCCGCCAATGTGCGCAAATCCGAGTTGTACAACGGTGCGGTGAGTGACGCCGCGATGGTGTGCATCCGCGACGTAGTGGAAAAGTTCGCCAAGGGTTTCGTGCCTGTGCCGCTCGACTACACGCGAGCCGACGTTGTCGGGCGTTTGCAGCCGAACATGACCCAGGCTGACCGCACCTTCAGTTGGTTCGATTGTGCAGCCTTCATCAAACGCAGCATCGACGCCGCCGATGGCCAGCCCGGTGTGTTGGCCAGCCTCCAGGGCGGGCAATATTACCTGTACGACGCGCACCTGGATTCACGCCAGGGGACGCCGGGGGAAATCCTTGCGGTACAGGACGACGCCGTGCTGGTGGCTGCCGGGGATCACAGCGTCTGGATCGGCTCGCTCAAACGCAAGGCCCAGCCAGGGGAAGAGACTTTCAAGCGGCCGGCGCGGCATGTTCTGGCCGACGGCCTGCTTGGTATTCCGGTGCTCGATAGCGCCATCGCCCGCCAGGCATTCAATCCGCAGGCCTATCAACCGATTCGCTACCGGGAGTTCGGTCACGTCGGCGAACTGACGTTTGAGTTCTACAACGGTGCCATGAGCACTGAACAATGCCAGCGGCTGTTGGCTGCGTTGGAATGGGCCAAGGGGCGAGACACCCAGGTGTTGTTGATCAAGGGCGGTCGCGGCAGTTTTTCCAATGGGGTTCACCTTAACGTCATTCAGGCTGCCGAGGTGCCGGGGCTGGAAGCCTGGGCCAACATTCAAGCCATCGACGATGTCTGCCAGGCGATTCTGACCGCCAGGCAACTGGTGATCAGCGGCCTGACCGGCAGTGCGGGCGCAGGCGGCGTCATGCTTGCGCTGGCTGCCGATATCGTATTGGCACGCGAAGGCGTGGTGCTGAACCCCCATTACAAAAGCATGGGACTGTACGGTTCCGAATACTGGACCTACAGCCTGCCACGGGCCGTCGGCAGTGAAGTCGCGCACAGGCTCACCGAAGAGTGCCTGCCCATCAGTGCCCTCCAGGCCCGGCAGTATGGAATGATCCAGGACATCGGCCCCCGTTGCCCACACGCCTTCAGCCTGTGGCTCGCGCAACAAGCCGGCAGCGCGCTGACCGATGAGCGATACCTGCTCGCGCGCACCCGTAAAGCCACGATGGAGATCGAACAGGTTGAGCGCTGTCGCGAACGGGAGCTGGCACAGATGCAGTTGGACATGGTGCAAGACCGCCAACAATTTGCGCAAAAGTGCCGCAACTTCGTACTCAAGCGCAAAACCTGCCGGACCCCGCAGCGCCTGATCGCGGCATGGGCGTTGGGGTTCGAGACCGGGTTGGCGGAAAGCCAGAGAGGGATGGTCGGCTAAGCCAGTCGCGATGCTATGCTTGGCGTTTGGCAACAGGATAACAAGGGAGCTATGAGTCGCCCGCTGTTCGTTTCGCTGGACGGGCCCAAGGGCACCGGCAAGACCACGCTGCTGGAGGCGGTGACGGCAGCCCTGAGGGCCAATCATAATAAGGTCGTCAGGCTGTGCGAAAAAAACAGCGATCCCCACCGGGGTGAAACCATGGGACTGGTCAACCAACTCGTGCGACATCCAAACCCGGCGCTGGAGTGGGCGGTGTGTGAGCGGTTTGCCGACAGCCGTGGCTGGATTTCCAGGCACGTGCTGCCTGAACAGCCCTCTGACAGCATCATCCTGATCGACCGCTGGTATCCGTCCGACGCGGCCTTTCGCCGGCTGATTCCGTTTGCGCAGATTTTACAGCTGAACCTCGACCGTCAGGTGCAGGTGCCGGACCTGCATGTCGGGGTTGTCACCGACCCGCAAATCTCATGGGCGAGGGCGGCGGCACGACGGCGTGGGCTGAACAGTACGGTGCTGCACACGCTGGAAGAGCATGCCGCCTGCACCCATGCGTTTGAGCGGGCGGTTGCCGATCACGGCTGGGTTTTATGCCGCAATGAGGGATCGATCGAGGAGGCGACGAGGCAGGTGGTTTGCGCGATAGAAAATCTGCCGAGTGGGCGCCAGCACGGGGGCCTTCAGGGTAACGCTGAAGCCTAGCTCAAATCATGCAGATCTGGATCCGACGTGTCATTTGGAACGACCCACTCTGCCTGTAAGTCTACCTGTATCTACTCATGGCTAAGGTACAGCGCAATGGATAAGACAATCACCGCCGATAAACTGGCCACTACCGACCTTGGACCCATCAACGAAATATGGCTCGGCGGGACGCATACCCAGCTGTGCCTGTGGCGTGGCGAACAGGCCTTCACCCACGAAATGATGAGCGAGGGCACCCACGATCAGAATATCCGACGCCTGTGCTTGCAGTTGGTCAACCCTGACGATCAAGCCGCCGTCGCCAGCATTGAGGCCATTGTGCGCGAACGCCTGAAAGAAATCGGCAAGGAGGGTGAGTTTTATCCGGCTGAGGAAGCGGACACTCATCAATAAGACAAGGCGCGCGACCATTCATGGCGCGCGCACCGCCTTCACCGGATACGGGCGGCAAGAACGATCAAGGTTTATTCCTGGAACGAAACGCCGCCACTTTCATCCGGTTGCCGCAGGTCGCCATGCTGCACCAGCGGCGGCGGTGTGATTTGCTCAGGTCATGGAACAGCAGCACGCAGTCGTGAGCCTCGCACTGCCGCACGTATTCAAACTTATCGTGAGTGACCAAGGCCACCAGCGCCTCGGCCACCGGCCCAAGCAGGCTGGCCGGACTGCTGTCCCGAGGATAAGTGGCCGCTCGAAATGCCTTCTTCTCCTGTTCCCATTCCAGCCGGTTCACCGGCTGCCCCGCTTCAAGCACCTGGTTGATCACCGCAGGATCGACGGGAACGCCTGTCATTGCGGCATTCACCACCGCCCTTGAACTCGCGCGAAGCGTGCGCGCGAGCGCCAGCAGCCCACTCTGAGCCTGCTGCTCAACGTACTCGGACAACAGCCCCGCTTGCGTCAGCCAACTCATGACGCTGTGATCATCGACGAAGCAGTCATGGTGCTGATCACCCACCCCGTACTCGGAGTTGATGAAATCGAGGGCAAGGTTGTCAGCCAGAAAAAGTGCGCCTGAGGCAGTGCTGTTCGGATTCATGGGGCAGCCTGTAACCAATAAATTATGTTTGACAGGTTACCAAATCCGGGGATAACCTTCAAACACCAACTTTAACGGTTACATAGGAAGCCACATCATGACTCCATCCAACGCCTCCCTGGCCGCTGCCGGGCTCGCTGCCTCCTTGCTGATGAGCAGCGCTGTCCATGCCGGCAACACAGTGCATTACCGCTATGAGCAGGTCGGTGACGTCAAAGTGTTCTACCGCGAGGCCGGCGACCCCAGCGCGCCGACCGTGTTGCTGCTGCATGGCTTCGCCGGTTCATCCTTCATGTTCCGCGAACTCATGCCCGAGCTTGCCGACCGCTATCACGTCATCGCGCCAGACCTGCCGGCCTTCGGCTTCACCCAAGCCCCTGCGCGCGGCGAATACGCCTACACCTTCAGCCAACTGGCCAAGACCATCGGCCAGTTCACCGAGCAGCTCAAACTCGATAAATACGCGCTGATGGTCCACGACTACGGCGCCCCCGTGGGCTGGCGCATGGCCAGTGCCCATCCGGAGCGGGTGACCGCGATCATTTCCCAAAATGGCAACGCGTACGAAGAAGGCCTGGGCAAAGGATGGGCTCCTATCCAACGCTACTGGCAGGCTCCGACCCAACAAAACCGTGAGGCGCTGCGCGACTTCCCAACCCCCGCCTCGATCAAGTGGCAGTACCTGGAAGGCGTGGCCGACCAAAGCGCGGTTTCACCCGATGGCTACACGCTGGAAGGGCTGCAAGTATCCCGGCCGGGCAATGCCGACATCCAGCTCGACCTGTTGCTGGACTACGCCTCCAACGTAGCGATGTACCCGGCCTTCCAGGCGTACTTCCGCCAGTACCAGCCACCGCTGCTCGCGGTCTGGGGAAAGAACGACCCATTTTTCGTGCCGGCCGGCGCCGAGGCGTGGAAGCGCGATATTCCCAAGGCGGATATTCGTTTTTATGACACCGGGCACTTTGCGCTGGAAACCCATGCCAAGGAGATCATTCCAGTGATACGGGCGTTCCTGGACAAGAACCTGCGGTGACCAACGCAACCCCTTTGTAGGCGCGAACTGGCTCGCGAAGAACGTCAACGATAACGCCGCGGCGCAGTCTCACGCGGCGCTCCGAGACTCTTCGCGGGCCAGCTCGCGCTTACGGGTGGAGGAGGGGACAGATGAATTGCCTGGTTCACCTTCAAGTCATCAGTTTTGTTGAGCGCCAGTGGCTGCTCTGGAACGTCGTAAATACTTGTAGACGGTAGCCCGGGATAGCGTTAACAGTTCGCAGATGTAATGGGTTGCATTGCGCAGCGCGAAGACGCCGCCTTTATCCATTTCACCAATCAGCGCCACCATTTCTTCTGACGTCAGCGACGCCAGCGTCACCCTACGGGCCCTCAAAAACTCATCCATAATGGAGTGCGCCAACTCTTGAAAATCTGTGGCGAACAATGCTGCAGGCTTCTCGACTGTATTTTCAAGACCCAAAAATGATGCGGCGATTTCTGCCATCCCGCTCATGACAGTGATGTCGAAATTCACGCACAAGAGCCCGATCTGGATGCCGTCAGGATCTCGGAGCACCGCTGTAACCGACTTTAGCTGCCGGCGATCAAAATTCACCTTTCTATAAGGGCCCGAAACATCGCCATCGAATGATGCCCCATCGTTGATATCCGTCAGTGAACTGTCGCCGACCCGCCGCTGAGAGAACGCATTGAAGATATGTGCAATCTTTCCTGAAGCCAGGTCATGAATAATGACCTCGGCGTGCGGGTCCAGGAGCTTGGCAATCGCCTGGGCGATGCTGATGTAATTATCCAGACGTTTATTCACGGTAAAGTTTTGCCTCGAAAAATACCAAATGTATGCGGAATACTAAATGTATTTTTATGCTAGGGTTAAGCCCGCGTTCACTCAAATGCCTGATTGTAGCGTCATATCCCCGCTGACGGCGGCGAGTCGCCGCTGACCAGCCGGTTAAGTGCAACGCCCGTCTTTAATAGCGATGGAGCAATCGATGCATATCTATACCCAAGCGCAAATCATGAGCGCCTTGCGCCCCAGAGACGCTGCTGCGCTGATAGCAGAGGGGTTCATTGCCCATGCGAACGGGCTTGTGCAGCAACCTGCGGTTCAGAGCTTTCAGTTCCCGGCCAGCAACGGTGACTGCTGCGTGAAGTCGGCCTGGGTGTCAGGAGACGAGGTGTTTTCAGTCAGGGTCTCGGCAGGTTTCTACGACAATCCCGCCAAGGGTTTTTCCAGTAATGATGGATTGACGCTGGTTTTCTCGGCCTTGACGGGGCAACCCGTCGCGTTGCTTCGCGATGGCGGCTGGCTGACCTCGATGCGTACGGCGCTGGCGGGGCAGATCGTGGCAAGGGCTATGGCGCCTTCCAATGTGAGAGGCATTGGCGTGGTCGGTACTGGCGAGCAGGCACGCATGCAACTGGAACACCTGATGCCCGTCACTGCATGTCGACGCTTGACGGTTTACGGTCGTAACCGGCAAGGCCTGGAACACTACCGTGAATTTGCCGAGGTGCTGGGTTTTGATGTTACTGCCACCCAGGATGCAAAGGACGTTGCGACCAACTCCAATCTAATCATCACGGCAACACCTTCTCGCGAAACAATCATAGCGAATGAATGGGTCAACCCTGGAACACACATCACCGCTATTGGCGCAGACAGCCTTGGCAAGCAGGAGCTGGATGTGCGCCTGGTTGCACGTGCAGATGTCATTGTCGTGGACTCAATAGAGCAATGCTGCCAATTCGGTGAAATTTCAGCGGCCCTCAAATCCGGCCTGATCGACAAGGGCAGGCTTGTAGCACTCGGCAGCGTATTGAGCGGTCACGCCATCGGACGGCAGGACGACAGGCAGATTACCGTTGCAGACCTCACAGGCTTAGGCGTGCAGGATGCTCAGATTGCGAAGTGCGCCATGGCATCATTGGCGCACGAGTGGACAGCGAACCGATTGGACGGGGTTTAAATGATGAAGCTTGACCCATCAGGAGTCAGTAAGGCCCCGGCGATTCAATGGGAGGCCCATGCGTGCCTGCCATTGATTCCCGGACAGGATATGTCGCGCCTGAACAGGTACCGAGAAGCCGGCTTTCATCATGTGTCGATCAACGTTGGTATGGATATGACCCCGTTTGAAACCGTGATGCGAACGCTTGCGGGTTTCAGGAGCTGGCTCGCTCAACACCCTGAAGACTTTGTCCTGGTCGCCAGCGTTGACGATATCTACCATGCGCACACGTCTCGAAAGCTTGCGGTCTCCTTTGACCTCGAAGGTTCCAATATGCTGCTGCAGGACCCTGCGATGGTGGCACTGTTCGCAAGCCTGGGGGTTCGCCAAATGTTGCTTGCCTACAACCGCGACAACAGTTGTGCTGGCGGCTGCCATGGTGCAGGTAGCGGATTGACCACCCTGGGACGCAAGGTCGTTCAGAGTATTAATACAGCGGGAATTGTTATTGACTGTTCGCACGCCAGCAAACGCTCAAGTCTTGAGATTATGGAAATTTCGCAGCGCCCCGCGATTTTCTCCCACACCAACGTTAAAGCGGTTTTTGATCACCCGCGAACAATCGATGACGAGCAAATATTCGCCTGTGCGGCTCAAGGTGGCGTCATCGGACTTACAGGCCTAGGCATATTCCTGGGCGACCCATCGGCCTCCGTAGACGCTTACGTTCGACAAATCGACTATCTGGCAGAGCGCATCGGGACGAGCCATATCGGTATCGGTTTGGATACCGAGTTGTACCCCGAGCATAAGGATTTGCCGGAAGGTGAAGAAGAGAACGACTGGTGGCCGATTGAGCACTATGGCCAGATGAACGGACATGTTCAGTTGCAGCCCGAGACACTGGGTGAGGTCGCACACCAATTAACGCGCTTGGGTTATTCAGATACGGATATCCACGCGATCTACGGCAATAATTTCATGCGTATTGCAGAGGCAACCTGGCCAAATTCTGTGCGCGAAAAAACGTCTACACGCTGATCAAGGCCTCAACCCCTACCTTGCCGTCTTCCAGACGCTTGTAACGTCTCAACACCTGTGCTCCACTAACTTTACAGATGGTAGGTTGTAGGTATGCAAGTGAAAAACACAAAGATCGTCGCCGACAAGAGGACCTCAGGCCGTCTGCCGAAGCCCGAGCGGCGTCAGCAACTGCTCGAGACGGCGCGTGTGATCGTCCGGGAGGAAGGTGCGGATCGACTCACGCTGGGCCACCTGGCAGTGCGTGCGGGCGTTTCAAAGCCTGTGACCTACGAGCATTTCGAGACCAGAACCGGTCTTTTGATTGACCTCTATCGTTGGATAGATACCGAACGCATTACCGCGTTTCGCACGCTTATGGCTCAGGAAAATCGACCGGCGAAAGACACTGTATTGGCTTTGGCTAAAGCCTATCTGGCCTGCGGAACCGACCAGGGTGACGAATTTCATGCTGTCGGCGCGGCGCTTGCAGGAAGCGATGAGAAAGCTGGCGTGTACCAAGAGTTAGTTGACGCTGTGATCGACATGTTCGTGGAAGTCTTACGGCCTCACTCAAGCGTTCGCCTGGAATCGCTGGCATTGGCCTGCGGGGCACTGGTTGCGGCGGGAGACGCGCTGACATGCGCCGTTACACGTGGAAAGTGCTCCGTTGCCGAGGCAGAAGAGATGTTTTCGACTCTCGTTGGAGCTGTAGCCCAGGGCAAACGGTAAGAAGAGGTGCCGCTCGACACGGCTGAGGGATATCAGGTTGTATGCCTTTGAGGAGTTAGGGCTTCACCGTATCGAAGCCAATATTCAACCTGTGCGATCAATAGCGCTGGGCACCTCTGGCCGTTTGAAGTCTGCTGTGAGAGGCAACAAACGGCCTGGCGTCTGAAAAACGCTTGGTCAAAATTGAAGTGCGCGCATCCTGCTGGGAATCATCTGAGAATATCTGCTCATGAACGGCTAGGGTATCAAGCGTATCTCGCGTAGTTTGTCGAACACGTCGAAAAATGCCTGATCGCTCGCCTGGTAGGCGGTGAAGCCCATGGCACGGCTTTTCGACATGTCCGTGACCACTTCGATGGGTCGACCCAAGTCTGCATCGGTATGCCATGGGGATATCAGCCGACCGATATCGGATTCCTTCAGTCCGAACTGCGCGACCATTTGCGTCCATACGGCTTGGTCGTCAGCCATCTGCCTGGCAAGGGGGGAGGGTGAAGCGGGATAATCGGCGGCAGGCACGTCGAAGTATTCGGCAATTCGGCTCCACATCCATTTCCAACGAAAGACATCGCCATTCGTGACGTTGAATGCCTGATTGGCCGCAGCCGGCGTAGTGGCCGCCCACAATTGTTGTTTGGCCAACTGCCGTGCATCCGTCATGTCGGTGAGGCTGTCCCACTGCACTGTTGATCCGGGAAATACAAAAGGGCGATGGGTCTGTTTGCAGATCGAGGCATAGACAGCGAGGGTGGTGGCCATGTTCATCGCGTTGCCTACGGCAACCCCGGTGACCGTATGCGGGCGATGAACGCTCCAGGTAAAGCCGTCCTTTGCAGCTGCGGCGAAGAGTTCGTCTTCCTGGGCGTAGTAGAAATTTTCGATGTCCAGACGACCCTGATCCTCGCGGAACGGTGTCTGCGGAAGGCTGCCGTTACCATAGGCTTCGAATGGGCCGAGGTAGTGTTTCAGCCCAGTGACCAACGCTACGTGTTCAACGCTCTTGGCTGGGCGAATAGCGGCCAGCACGTTGCGAACCATGGCCGCATTGACACGAATGTTCTCGGCCTCGGTGGCTTGCCGTGACCATGTCGTAATGAACACATGCGTGGGCTTCAAACCCGCGAGCGCCTGTTCCAGCGAAGCAGGATCCTGAAGGTCTGCCGCCACGGGGATCACGCCTGGCGCTTGCGATGGGTGCCTGGACAGCGCGGCGACCTGCCAGTTGTTGTCGATTAATAACTGAGTGATGGCGCTGCCGACGATGCCGCTGGCGCCGACGACCAAAGCTGTTTGGCTCATATGTTTCTCCTGGATTCAGGTTTGGGAGTCCGCCTGAGTGACAGAGGTTCAACCTGATCTGATCCGCAGGGGCGTCAAAATCGCGGCTCGGAGCGGCTACTGTCTACCGGTCTTGATGTTGACAACATTCTTTCTGGGCGGCTCGCCAAACAGCCGTTTATATTCTCGACCAAATTGATTGGCACTTTCATAGCCGACCATCAAGGCCGCTTCTGTAACATCGCAATCTTCAACCAGCATCAGGCGTTGCGCCTCATCCAAACGCAGACGCTTCTGATATTGCAAAGGGCTGAGTGTCGTTATTTTTTTAAAATATTTATATAAAGTGGAAGGCGCCATATTCAATGTCCCGGCCAATTTATCTACCTGCAACGTTTCCCGGTAATTATCCCGCAGCCACATGATCGCCTGATCAATTTTATTGTTTTGAGAACCGACTGTATTCAAAAGTCGAAGTTGATGTCCAAAGGGTGTCGTGAGCAGTCGGTAGTGAATTTCTTGCGATATTAGCGCTCCTAATGCCTTGGCGTGCTCTGGCTTATCGAGTAATTCAAGCATTCTTAAAAAAGCATCAAGCAATTCCGGGCTGAGTTCTTGTACCGCTGCGCCAACTGCAATGTCGGAATTATATTCGGTCGACGGTGGAATTTTAGCAGCTAATGCAGCGATCAAAGGCCTGTCCAGATCCAGGGAAACTGACAGGTAGGGCATCTCGGAAGTCGCTTCCAGGAGACAACTGGAGACGGGCATGTTCACGCCGGCGATAAAACATGTGTACTCCCCGAATGAAATATCATTGATACCCATGCGGACCCACTTCCTCCCCTGTACTGCGACAATAAGTATCGGCTTGTAGAAGTGGGGTTTTGCCGTGTCTGAATGGTCATAGCGGTGCAGCGTAAAACCCTCGATAGGGGTTGGGAAGCGGCCCTCCTCAGGGAGAAGCCCACGAATCATCTCCCTGAGCGGCACTCGGCCATCTTCAGCCGCAAAACGATAGTTTTCCGCCAATTAGGGCCTCCTTTGCAAGCACAGTGGGATAAGTGCCATATTTACACATTGTCATACGAAATTATGACACATGCAGAACGCGCAGCGTGTTGGAAAAATCCACACGTAGAGGATCAGGCAGTAATCGTGCAGAAACGTGACTATTGTCTTTTGCCGGACTTTGAGAACATGACTAACTTGAAAATCACCTGACCACGTACTTTAATTCATAAACCCACAATCACCCATGCACTAAAATTCGGACTTACTCATATGCCAAGCGCTAATATCGAACGTAAAAATTACCCGGCACTTCCTCCCGCAGTGGGGCCCTATTCGCATTCAGTAAAAAATGGCCACACGCTCTATCTGTCAGGCTTTACTGCATTCGGCACTGATGCTCAAGGGCAAAGTCTTGAAAAACAGGCCAATGCTATTTTGCAGCAGATTAAAACGGTTGCAGTCGAGGAGGGCACCGATATGTCTGCACTCTTGAAAGTGACTATCTTCATCACCGACTTCAGCCAGGCCGGCGAACTGCGCAAGGTGCTGGCGCAGCACTATGATGGGCATCTCCCTGCCAGCTCCCTGGTCGAGGTTTCCAAGTTGTTTTCCCCGGAACTGAATATCGAAATTGAAGCTATTTTCGCGATATAACAGGCGGTAGAGGCGGCGTTGCATGTTAGCAGCGTGCAACCCGCCTCAAACTGGCCATGGAAATGTGTGATACGTGATGTCAATCCCACCCTGGCGGATGGACCTGAATGCACGGGCCTTTCGATGCTTTAGCCGGCGTTTTCCGTACTTTGCTGCGGATAAAGCGCTCGCCAATGTGAAATTTGCTGCTGGATGTTCCAATAAATGATGTGCTCGTAGAGTTTTTCCACAAAATCCACATCGAATCCAGTGTCGACCGCCCACTCCCGGCGGTCCTGCAGCATCGCCGCCACCCGTTCCGGCGCGGGGATCGCTTGTTCGTTGACCTTGAAGCGCACGGCGGCTTTCACGTAACCCAAGCGTTGTTGCAGTGACTCCAGGATCTGACGGTCGAAAAAGTCGATGCCCGCGCGGATGTCGGTGAGGCTTTCGCACGCCTCGGGTGTTTTCAGTGACGACATAGTGTTTGTCTCTAATAAAGGGTTCGTTTCAGATGACGTCGAAGCGTGGACACGCCAGCCGGGCAGCGGCGGGGGGCTGTTCATGGGCGCCTTGACGCGCACGGGCGGCGCCAGTGCCCCAGGCGTTGCTGTCACGCTCGGCGATGACCTCATCAATCAAGGCGTCGATCATGCAGTTGTCGTGATGATGGGGCGTGGTGATCAAGTGCGCGGTGCCACCGGAGATGGCCAGGCAATACTTTTTCGCGATGCTTTCCGACGGGCAGGGAAACACCACGGTGATGGAGTTCTCGTTGCGCCATGCATCGATGCCGGCTGCCTGGAAGCGATCCACGGCATATTGCGCCTGGTCCAGGCAGTGGCGGACACGCTGGCGCCAGTCGGCGAACGAATGGCTGCGCAGTGCCGCCCACATCATCAGCGGCGTGTGGCCATTGCGTGAGCCGCTGATGGTTTTGTCATGGGCCAGGATGTAGTCGACTTCCACGCAGATGCGCGCCACGTTCTTGCGCTTGGCGACCACGATGCCGCACGGGATCGGCGAACCAATCATCTTGTGCCCGGACACGCAGATCGAATCGATGCCGTCGGCAAACGTGAAGGGTTGCGGGTGGTCGACGAAGGGCAGGATCATCCCGCTCAGCGCCGCGTCGGCATGCAGGTAGTAGTCACGCCGGGCAATGCCCGCCAGTTGCAGCCGTTGCTGGATGGTCGCGATGTTGTCCACCGCGCCACGCATCGTCGTGCCGATATTGGCGAAGATGATCGGGTGACGCTCCTGGTCGGCGGCGATCTTGAGCATCAGGTCGTCGTAGTCGATCTCGCCGTTGGGCAGGGATTCGACGGCGCGGCATTTGATGCGCAGCAGCTTGACGATCTTGGCCACCGAGTAATGGGTGTCCCTGGAGTAATACAGGGTGCCGTCCGGGAACAGTTCGCGGGCCAGGTAGCAGCCGAACATATTGCCTTCGGTGCCGCCATTGGTGACGTAGCCCCAACTGTCTTCGAGCGCAATGTCGAACAGCTCGGAGAAGTACGTCATCACGTCCTTTTCAAAGTCGAACGAGTTCAGCACATAGTTGCTGTACTCGTTCCAGTCCCCGCAATTGTTGATCGAAAACTGCAGGAAACGGTGCAACTGGGAGTAATCGAAATCGGCGGATTCGGGGTAGCCGATGTTGAAGTACTGATGGGTCACGCAGTGCTGCCAGAAGTGTTCAAGCCTGCTTTGGTCGGCCTTGGATAAAGTCATCTCTAACTCCTTTTAAATCGACTGGGCGAAGCGGCCCGTTCAGGCCGCTTTTTGCCGCGTGTCCACCAGCGACCACCAACTGGCGAGCGTGGGCGAGTCGGCCAACTCTTCAAAGGTGACGGCGATTCCACGCGCCTTGAGTTCGGCGGCGAGTTTCATCACTTGCAGGGAGTCGAGGCCGTAGAAAATCAGGTTTTCCTCGGGGTCCAATTCTTCGCCGTCTTCGATCAATTGCAGCACGCGGGTTTTCAGCCAGGCGCGGGTGGTTTCCGCCGTCAGCAGTTGGCGCAGCTGTTTCTTGTCGATCTTGCCCACGGCGGTGAGCGGCATGGTGTCGATCAGCCGGATGCGGTCGGGCAGTTTGTATTCGGCGATGCCCAGTTCCATCAGGTGGCGACGCAGGGCGGGCGGCTTGAGGTTGGGGTTGCACGAGACGACGAAGGCGCAGCTCTTTTCCCCCAGTGCGGCGTCGGGCATGGCGACCAGACCGGCGTGGGTGACGTCGGGGTGCAACACGATGAGGTTTTCGATCTCTTCGGAAGCGACTTTTTCGCCACCCCGGTTGATCTGGTCCTTGACCCGGCCGACGACGCGCAGGTCACCGCCGGGTGTCATTTGCACCAGGTCACCGGAGTAGTAGTAACCCTCGTTATCGAAGGCCTGGGCGTTCTGTTCGGGACTCTTGTAGTAGCCGCAGAAGGTGTAGGGGCCGCGGGTGGCCAACAGGCCGGGCTCGCCGGGCGCTACGGGCACACCCTGTTCATCGACGATTTTGATTTCGTCCCCCGGGCTGATCGGGCGGCCTTGGGTGGTAAAGATTTGCTCGTCGGTGTCATCCAGACGGGTGTAGTTGATCAGGCCCTCGGCCATGCCGAACACCTGCTGCAGTTTGCAGCCGAGCACCCCGGGCACCTGGCGGGCCAGCGAGTCGGCGAACACGGCGCCGCCGACCTGCAGGAATTCAAGCGATTGCAGTTGTGCGGCGTGCTGCGGCGCGGCCTGCAGCCACAACGCGACGGCACTGGGCACCAGGGCGACGGTGTTGACTGCGTGGCGCTGGATCATTGCGAAGCAGGTCTGCGGTTCCGGGCTTGGCGCCATGATGAGGGTACCGCCTGCGTACAGCACGCCCAGGGCGCCCGGCGAACTGAGCAGGAAGTTATGCGCTGCCGGCAGGGCGCACAGGAAGCGTGTTTGTGCGGTCAGGCCGCACACCTCGGCACTGGTGCGGGCGTTGTAGTGGTAGTCATTGTGGGTGCGTGGGATGAGCTTGGGTGTACCGGTGCTGCCGCCGGACAACTGGAAGAGGGCCACTTCACCCGGTGCGCTGGGGGAGAAATCCACGGGGCTGTCGCTCGGGCTTTCGATCCAGGCAGCCAGGTGGTTGGGGGCGTGCTGTTCGCCGAGGAACAGCGTGACCTCAGGGCTTGCGCCGACTTCGTTGAGGTCGGCGAGGTAGCCGTCATCACGAAACACTTCATGCTCACGGGAGGCGATCAACAGCTTGGGCGTGATTTGCCGGGCGTAGCTTTTAAGCTCCAGTTTGCGATGGCTGTAGAGCGCGTTGAGCGGCACGATGCCGGCCTTGAGCAGCGCGAACAGCACGATGTAGAACTCGGCGATGTTGGGCAGTTGCACCAGCGCCGTGTCGCCGTGGCCAAGCCCGTTGGCGGCCAGGCGCGAGGCGAGGTTGGAGGACAGTTGATCCAGCTCGTCATAACTGAAGCGACGCTCGCCGCAAATGATCGCGCAAGCCTGGGGCTGTGCCTGGCTGCTTGCCTGGAGCAGGTGGGTGAGGGGTTGATCGATCCAGTAGCCGTTTTCCCGATAGCGTTGTGCTCTTTCGAGGGGCCAGTGTGTGAATTCTAGGGTCATGAGGGTCACTGCTGAAAAATGGGGGAATTAGTGGGCCAGGCCGCATGCGCGCAGCATGGTGCCGAGCTTGGTCTGGACTTCTGTCCATTCGGAGTCGGGGCTTGAGGCTTCGACGATGCCGGCGCCGGCGAACAGGCGGACCGTGTTGCGCTTGATAGTGCCGCAGCGGATGGTCACGACCCATTCGCCGTTACCCTGGGCGTCGCACCAGCCGACCATGCCGGTGAACAGGCCTCGCTCGACGTGCTCGACGAAGCGGATCAGGTGCCGCGCGCGCTCGGTAGGGAAGCCACACACCGCAGGGGTTGGGTGCAGGCGGCACGCCAACTGCAGGGCCGAAATGCCGGGGTCGGCCAGGGTGCCTTCGATACGGGTGGAGAGGTGCCACAGCGCGGGCGTGCTGATCAGGCTAGGGCGCTGTGGCACGTCCAGCCGTGTGCACAATGGGCCGAGCTGGGAGGCGATGTCTTCGGTCACCAGGCGGTGTTCGTAGTGGTCTTTTTCCGAGGCGGCCAGCCAGTCGGCGTTGCGCCGGTCGGCTTCGGGGTCAGCCATACGCTTGGCCGAGCCGGCGAGGGGATTGGACACGAAATCCAGACCGTCCTTGTGCACCAGCAATTCGGGGCTGACGCCGATCAGCGTGGCACCGTCCGGCATGGGCACGCGGAAGTGGTAACCGCTGGGGTTCTGGGCACGCAGATTGTTCTGCATGGCGCTCACGTCCACATCCTGGGCAAACAGCAGTTCACGCTGCACCGAGAGCACGGCCTTACGCACGTCGCTGTGGCGGAAGTTGACGATGGCGTGTTCGACCGTGCGCTTGAAGCCTTGCTCGTCCGGTATGTTTTTTTGTTCAAGCAGTTCCGGCATCGAGGCCGCACCGGTGTGCACCGCACCGCCGCGGGCGCGCCACTCGGCGTGTTCGGGGATGTAGAGGCAGGACGCTTCAGCGGGATCGAAGGGGATGGCGCCGACGATCATCGGGTTCGCCTGGCCCGCCTTACGCGCTTGTTCAAAGGCGTGCGAGACGGTTTTTTGAAACAGGCTGCTGGCGTTTTCACCGGCGATGGCCGGCGTTTCGATACGTTGCAACATGCCGCTGACCGCCAGCTCACGATCGCCGGAGGTGAATGAAAAACTCCGCGTTTCGTCAAGCTGTTGCACCTCATCCATGTCGCTCGTCCTAAGGGTGCCCGTTCTCATGTGCAGAAAGCCTCCGTGGCTTGTGGTCAAAAAATTATACCTTGAAATATAATCATTATCGTTTCTAATAGGTGACGCTAATCATTTAGATTTGTCAATCACATGAGTGGACCATGAGAGAGTTAACTTCGATGCAGGCCGCCTGTTGGATCGGGCGTACTGCTCATGCCTTTTTAGGGAGAGTTTCGGCTCATCTTTATGCCGAGTTCGATGGCCAGTGCATTGACCTGGACCTGTTACGCCAAGCGCTTGAACGGGCCAGCCTGCTGCACCCGATGCTGCGAATGCGCGTGGATGCGCAAGGGCTGCAATCCATCGCGTCCATGGACCAATCGCCGCGGTTGGAAGTCGAAGACCTGCGTGCCATGACCGAACCGCAGGCCGCCCGTCATCTGCTGGCCAAACGGGAGACGTGGACACATCAGCAACTGGATCTGCGCCATGAGCCGGGCGCCCGGTTTGCAGTGAGCCTGATGGCCGACGATAGGTTTCGCCTGCACGTCGATACCGACATGATCGCCATCGACCCCTCCAGTTTCCGCACGCTGATGGAAGACCTGGCCCGACTTTACGAGCAGCCCGATGACACGCTGGCGAACACGCCATCGTTCTTCGATTGGTACGACAAGGTGCGTGTCGATCCGGCGCTCAAGGCCGCTCGGGATCGCGACCGTGCCTGGTGGCGTGAACGTTTGGCGCACGTTGCCCCGGCCCCCACCTTGCCATTGCTAGAACACCCGCCGGAGCAAGCGCAAAGCCACCGACTCCATACCTGGCTGGGCCCCGTCGAGCGTCAGGCCTTGGAACACCTGGCACGGGAACGCAGGATCACCCTGTCGACCTTGATGATGGGGCTGTTTGCGGCGGTGCTCGGGGAGCAGACCGGCGACCGTAGCTTTCGTCTCAATGTCCCGACGTTCTGGCGCCAACCGCTGGTGGATCATGTCGAGCGCGTGGTGGGTGAGTTTGCCAATGTGTTGATTCTGGATGTGGACATCGAGTCCGCCGCCACGCCGGCCGCGCTGTGTGCGCAACTGGCGAAAAAAATGGTCGGCCTGCTTGAGCATTGCGCCTATCCGGGGGTGAATGTGATGCGCGATCTGTCCCGCCATCACGGCTCGCCACAGCTGGCGCCGGTGGTCTTTACTGCCGCGCTGGGCATGCCCGGTGGGGACTTGCTTTCGCCGCGCGTGCAGCGTGTATTCGGCCCGATGAATTGGGTCATCTCCCAAGGGCCTCAAGTGGCGCTTGATGCACAGATCGCCTGCGCCGATGGCGGTATCCTGATCAACTGGGATATCCGTCTTGATGCGTTGCCACTGCCGTGGGTAACGACGTTCTTTGAGCGCTTTGTGGCGATCACGCAGGAAGTGGCGGCCGATTCGCGGGCGTTGGATCAAGCAATCAATGTCGGTGTTTCGCGCACACTCGAAAAACCACTGTCAGCCCTGCAGCAGGCGTACCTATTGGGGCGTGGCACCCAGGTGCCTCTTGGCGGCGTGGCCATGCAGGAGTTTCGTGAATACCACGGGGCCATGGACCCGACGCTGCTGCGCAGTCGGCTGGCAGCAATGGTGCAGCGCCATGACAGCCTGCGCACACGGGTGGATGCGCTCAAGTTGGTCAGTTACGTCAGCGATGAAGCCCGCATCAATCTGGACGAAGTCGACCTTACATCGATGTCGGCGCAAGCCGCGTCGGCGTACATCGATGGGCGCCGCGAGGCCTACGCCCACGCCATCTTCGAGCTGGACCGTGCGCCGTGGAATGTCACGCTCTTCCACCTGCCCGACGACCAGTTGACCGTGTTCGTGCGCCTGGATGCGTTGATCCTCGACGGCCGCTCCATTGCGGCGTTGTTGGTCGAGCTGTTCGACGGACTGACCGGCGCTGAGCCCGCTGCCGAGGCTGCGCCTGCCCAGGTGGATCAGGCCCATCAACGCAAGGCCGACGCGGTTTACTGGAAGACCAAGCTCGCCGACGTGACGGGCGCACCACGCCTGCCATGGCGCGTGCCGCTCGATCAAGTGCGGGCCTCGCGCTACGCGCGCCAAAGCCGACAAGTGCCCAAGGCGGTATTCAACGGTTTCTGCAAATTGGGCGCCCGGCACCGGCTATTCAAGAACTCCGCACTGATGGCGCTGGTGATGGAGGTGCTGTCCCACTGGCTCGATGAAGGCGGCTTGTGTGTGGCGGTGCCCGTTGCGCCGCAAACGGGCGGTGCATTTGCCAACCGTTCCAGCTTTATCGCGATCAACCGAAGCGAGGCGCCCGGCACCTTTACGGAGCGTGCGGCGAAGCTGCAAGTGGACGTGCTGGAAGGGCTGCAACACTTGGCCTATTCGGGCGTGGACCTTGCCCGGTTGCTGTTCGAATCCCACGGCCCAGGCCCTGTGCTGCCGGTGGTGATTACCAATGGTTTTTCCTGGGCGCTGTCGGCAGCGGACAGTCCCATGCAGTTGCAAGGCGGCCTGACCCAGACGCCTCAAGTGGCCATGGATATTCGCTTCTGGGCTAACGCCGAGGGCGCGCTGGTGCTGGATATCGACTATGCACGGGAAGTCCTCGACCCAGCGGTGGTTCACGACATCCTGGATGCGCTGGAAAAGGCCATCAGCCAGATCAGCGCCAGCGGTGAGTTTGCCGTGGACGCCGGCGCGATCATCGACACGTCTCACTATTGCTTTAATAGCGCGACAACCGAGGCCCGTGCCGAAGGGTTCCTGGCGCAAATCGCCAGGCACCTGTTCGACCCCGCCAACCAGCGGATCGCCCTGATCAGCGGCGCGCGGCAGATCAGCTACGCCGAACTGGGTGCGGATGTGTCGCGTGTCATTGCGGCGTTCAAGGCCCGTGGCATCGGCCCCGGCCAAGTGGTCGCCATCTGCCTGCCACGCAGCCCGGAGCACACCACGCTGACCTTGGCCTGTGCATTGACGGGCGTGATCTGGGTGCCTATCGACGCCTCGGCGCCGGACGAGCGCCGGCAGTATCTGTTGGAAAACTGCCGCCCCGATCTGGTGATCATCAGCTCGGGCGAGACGGTCGAGCAGGCCCACGCCACGCCGAACGAGTTGCTGACCGGGCCACAAGCCAGTGCGCCAATACTGGATGATCGCTCGATGAGCGAAGCGCCGGCGTACTACCTCTACACCTCGGGCACCACCGGCAAACCCAAGTGCGTGGTGCTGTGCAACCGCGCCACGGCCAATGTCATCGGCAGCACCTTGTCACACTGGCGCGTACGCCGGAGCGATGTGTTCATGTCGGTAACCCCGCTGCACCACGACATGTCGGTATTCGATGTGCTCGGCTGCCTGACGGCCGGCGCCACGCTGGTACTGCCTGGCGTCGGCGAGGAAAAGGATGCGCTGCGCTGGAATCAGTTGATCGCCAGGCACGGTGTGACGCTGTGGTGTTCCGTGCCGGCCATCCTCGAAATGCTGCTGGCGTGCCGTGGTGACCATGACTTGGCCAGCCTGCGCTTGATCGCCCAGGGCGGCGACTATATCAAGCCGGGCGTGATCGCCGAGTTGCGCGGGCTGCTGCCATCGGCGCGCCTGATTTCCCTGGGGGGGCCGACAGAAACCACGATCTGGAGCATCTGGCACGACATCACTGCCGATGACCAACTGCAAATTCCCTACGGGCGACCGTTACCGGGCAACCGCTATCTGGTGCTCGACGCCCAGGGAGCGCATTGCCCGGCAGGGGTTGTCGGCCGCATTCATACGGCAGGCGTCAACCTGGCCCTGGGCTACCTGGAAGACGGCGCGCTGGCACACACCGAATTCATCAGCGTGACCGATGAGCACGGCCAGGCCGTACGTGCATTTCGTACCGGTGACTGCGGGCGCTATCGCCGTGACGGCACGTTGATGTTCGACAGCCGCGTGAATGGCTACGTAAAGGTGCGCGGCGTGCGCGTGTCGCTGCCCGACATCGAGAACGAGCTGATCAAGCATCCTGCGGTCAGGCACGTGCTGGTGGTGGACTACGGCGAACAGCGTCAGGGCGAGGTCAACATCGGTGCGCTGTACGTGAGCGCCGAAGACGCCGCCCCCTTGACCGCCGCCGCGTTGCGCCAGTTCGCCCGCGAGCACTTGCCGCAATCCCACGTGCCCACGCGATTGCTGGCGGTGGAGGCGCTGCCGTTGTCGCAAAACGGCAAGCCTGATCGCCCGCGCGCGCGCAGCTTGTTGCTGGAGCCTGCCGAAGAGGTCGTTGAAACCCCGTGCAGCAAGGTCTTGGCGATCTACCTGAGTGTGTTGGGCAGGCCCCCGCAGGACGGCGCCAATGCCTCGGTCGACTTCATCAGTCTGGGCCTGCGGCCCCAGCATTTGAAAGCCATCGCTGCGCGGTTCCAGGAGGAACTGGCGGTGACGCTTTCCCCCGGACAATTACTGCGTTGCCGTAACGCACACGATGTCGAGCGATTGCTCGCCTGCGCATAACCACACAGCACTACCCAGGGAGACAGATTGGATGACGGATTTACCCACTGTAGATATCGCCGGTGTTGGCATCGGGCCCTTTAACCTCGGGTTGGCCGCTTTATTGTCCAAACATTGCGAGGTGACCAGTCTTTTCCTGGATCGCAAAGCCGAATTTCGCTGGCATGAAGGGTTGCTCTTGCCGGGCACCACGTTGCAGGTGCCGTTTCTGGCGGACCTGGTGACGATGGCCGACCCGACCCACGAACTGAGCTACCTGAATTACCTGCACCAGCACGATCGCCTGTATCAGTTCTATTACTACGAGAACTTCCAGGTGCCGCGCCGCGAGTACGACCACTATTGCCGTTGGGCTTCGCAGCAGTTGCCGACGTGCCACTTCGGCGAGGATATCTGCGACGTGACTTACGACGCGGGAGCCGGCAAGTTCCTGATTGAAAGCCAGTCCGTGTCAGGCTTCAAACGCTGCTATTCCAGCCGAAACCTGGCGGTGGGCATCGGCACTACGCCGACAGTGCCGCAATGGGCTCAGGTGAAAAGCGCGGCGCCCATCCTGCATTCGGCGGAGTTTGGCAAGCGCCAGGCGCAGTTGTCGCAATGTCGGCGTGTCACCGTGATTGGCTCCGGCCAGAGCGCCGCCGAGTGCGTGCTCGCGTTGTTCAACGAGCTGACCCCCGAGCGGATCGCCGCAGGCGCTTCGATCCGCTGGATCACCCGTTCAGCCGGTTTCCACCCCATGGAATACTCCAAGCTGGGGCAGGAATGCTTTACGCCGTCCTACATGGAGTACTTCCACAGCCTTCCGCGTGAACGCCGTCGCGAGGTCGTGGCCAAGCAGGGATTGTTGTACAAGGGCATCAGTTTTTCCACGATCGCCGCTATCTACGACTTGATCTATGAGCGCTCCATCGGCGGCAGTGACCCTGGCCTGACGTTGCTGTCGAACTGTGAAGTCGAGAAGGTCGAGGACGTCGCCGGTACGCTGCGTATTGCCTATCGGCACCGTGAGCTGGATCAGACCGGCAGCCTGGAGGCCGACGCGATTGTGGCCGCGACGGGCTACGGGCATGCCTGGCCGCAGTGGTTCGAGCGGCTCAAGGGGACGGTGCTGGAGACCGATGAGCACGGTGACTGCCTTGTGGAGGATGACTTCACTGCGCGTCGCTGTGATGACGGGGCTGGGCGTATCTTTGTGCAGAACGCCGAGATCTTCCAGCATGGCGTGGGCTCGCCGGACCTGGGCGTTGCCGCGATTCGTAACGCGAGCATTGCCAATCAACTGCTCGGCCGCCCGCACTACCGCCTGCCCAAACGCTCGTCGTTCCAGCGTTATGGCATGCATGAGGTGTAGTGCGTGAACGACAGGGCCCTGGTGTTACCAAGGCCCTGTTGAAGGTCAGACGCGGATGTGGTCCAGGGTGAGGCTGTCGGCACCAGGTGTCGCAAACAGCGCGAACATCTGCTCAATCGTGGCGCTCATGCGAGCCATCTGTTGTGCACTGTAACGGTCCGAACGGTAGGTCACCACCAGGCGCAATACGCGCTTGCCGTCCAGCGTGTTTTCCATGATTTCGAACTGAATACCGAACATCGACTGGTTCTTGTCCGGGTCAATCTGGCGGTAGCGGATCGCGCGGTTATCCGGTGTGCGCAGGGCGCCGTTCAAGGCGTTGTTGGCGTGAATCTGGATGTACACGTCGAACAGCAGTCCATCCGCCGGGGTCATGCCCAGGGCCTGTTGAATCTGCTCCATCGGCACATCGGCGTAGGCCATCGAGTCGTTGATCAAGCGACTGACGTTTTCAATCAGGGCGCCGACGGCTTGCCGAGCGTCGAATTGCACGCGGTGCGCGACCATGGTGGTGAAGTAGCCGACCGTGTCGTAATACGCAGGATCCGTGCGACCGGAAGCCGACGTGCCCACGACCAGGTCTTTCAAATCGCCGAGCTTGTGCAGGGAGAGCACGATTGCCGAATAGACCACGCCGAACAGTGAAGCGTTGTTCTGCCGGGCGAAGGCGTACAGGTGGTCGGTCGTGCCTTGGGTGGGCTTGATCTCGAACCACTGAGCCTTGGTCGATACCTGTGCCGGCGGTGCCTCGGAGGAGGGCAGCGTCAGGCCACGGGTGGCATCGCGCAGCATGCCGGTCCAGTAGTCGAGGTGCTTCTGGTTGATCCCGGCGGCTTGCTGGCGCACGGCGAACTCATGGAAGGACGGTGCCGGGCTTTTCCAGACGGGCGCTTTGTCGGCGGCTCGGGCCAGGTAGGCCTGGGCCAGTTCTTCCATCATCACATTGAGCGACCATTCATCAATGGCCATGTGATGGACGAGCAGCGACAAGGTTTGCCGTTGATGCTGCGTGTCCTGAATGAAGCGCACCCGCAGGGGCAGCTCGCGGGTCAGATCGAACTGATAGGTGGCTTCGCTTTGCAGGGTGGCACCCTGGCTTTCGCGGCTGGGCCAGAACCACTTGAACTGTGCTAGCTGCGAGGTCGGCACGATTTGCTGGTATGCCTCGCCACGCTCGAAGTGGAAGGTGCTGCGCAGGCTTGCATGGCGCTCAAGCAGGTCATGGAATGCCTGCTCGAACAGCGCTTCGTCCACCGGGTCGAGAAACTCCATGGCAAACGGCAGGTTGAAGATCGTGCCGAATTCGAAGGCGGCGTAAGCGCGTCCCAGGGACGCCTGGGCCAGTGCAAACGGCGCTTTTTGCAGGTCTTGCGGCGAGCCGGTGGTGGTCGTTGGTGCAGCGTTTTTCGCGATGACCCGGGCGCGTGCCGCCAAGGCGGTTGCCGAGGGCGCGCTGAAGAAATCGTTGAACTGGACTTCGATGCCGTGGCTGCTCGACAGCTTGCCGATGATGCGGGTGGCCAGCAGTGAGTGGCCGCCAAAGTCGAAGAAGTCATCCTTCGCCAGCATGCCCGGTTCCGCCAGGGCTTCGCGGAACTCGGCGAGGATAACGGCCGCGACTTCAGGTGTTTCGGTTTGGGCGGCGTTCTCGCCGATGTCCGCCTGGCGGTGCAGCCACGGCAGTGGCGTATCAGCGGTGTGCATGATCTTGCGGTACAGGTCGTTCGCCTGGCAGGTCTGGTCAAGAATCGGGTGAAGGACCAGCGCCAGGATGGGCGCATCCGGCGTTTGCATAATCAGCGCCTTGAATGGCGGCTGGTGTTCGGCGTCCCACGGCGCGGCTTGTTCGGAGAGCAGGTAGTGGCCGGCGTCACCGGTCACCTGAATGCGCTCGATGCACGCTTGCCAGTCGCGCGCCTGGACCTTGTCGACTTCGCCGTCATCGTTGAACTGATAGCGGGCATTGAGCTCGGGGATTGATTCGATCACCGCCTGGAGTGCCGACTCCAGCCTTGCGGGGTCGACAGTCGCGTCGAGTTTCCAGGCACTCAGGTGCTTTGAAATGCGTTCGGGATATTGCTGCTGCAAGAGCCAGATATGCGCTTCGTAATCGGTGGCAGATCGTTTAGAAAACGTATCTGGAGTGAGTTCCATCATGGAAGTTTCCCGCCTTATCAAACTGAACAGTCAGAAGTAGAGATGGCACCAAGGCCGACAGACCCATCCTCGGTCTGGTGTAACGCCTGGGAACCCGGGCGTCAGAGGACGTGCAATCCGGTTGCGTTGCAGGGGCTTTATGAACACCGTATGATCGCAAATAATAATCATACATATTCGCATTAGTCAAAATCTGATCGCGGGTGGATTCGTCTCAGGAGAGGTGTTGTGAACAACGGAGCGTTTGCGTCCAAACGGCAATTCGAAAAGCTGTACATCGACCATCACCGCTGGTTGTGCAGCCTGCTGCGGCGCAAGCTGGGCAACTCGTTGGATGCTGCGGATCTGGCCCACGATATCTATCTCAACCTCATCAAGAAGGGCCGCGTGCCTTCGATCGAAGACTCGCGCTGCCATTTGACCCAGATCGCCAAAGGCATGGTGATTGACCTCTATCGTCGCCGTCACCGCGAAGCC
The DNA here is from genome assembly GCF_900004785.1 of Pseudomonas sp. 28 E 9. Lineage (NCBI taxonomy): Bacteria > Pseudomonadati > Pseudomonadota > Gammaproteobacteria > Pseudomonadales > Pseudomonadaceae > Pseudomonas > Pseudomonas sp. 28 E 9. Next base: position 133,745 of record NZ_CVTK01000040.1, read on the forward strand.
CGCCACCTGGAATCCCTGATGCAACAGGCCGAACCGCTGGTGCCGTCCGAAGAGGAGCGGGCGCTGGCCGCCGAGGCGCTGGTGCAAATCGATGACGCACTGCAGGCCAAACCGCCCAAGGCCCGCGAAGCACTGTTGCTGTGCAAGCTGCATGGCATGGGCCATCGGGACATCGCTGCCGAATTGAACGTGTCGGTGTCCTCTGTCGAAAAATACATCGCGGCGGGCCTGCGGGCCTGCCATCCCTTCGCATCGACGGCCGGGCTGTGAACAATTAAATCCGCAGCGCCATTGAGGGTTTCGTCGCATCGTTCGAAATACACGGTATGCACTGTGCAAAACGCTCGAACGCAAAAGGACGCCAGGTACGCCACACGGTGGCCGGCAGTGGTTATTCAGGAGAGCTCATGAGCGTTAAAGACACACCCATCGGTTCGGTATCCCAGGTATTACGCCCCATTCGCGGGCGGCTGATACTTGCTGCAGTACTGGCCGCCCTTGGGACCATGCTGACCCTGGTCCCCCTGGCCGGCATCGCCCACATTGCGCGACTGGCCATGGGTGACGCGGCCAGTTGGGTCCAACTGCAAGGCCCGGTCTGGCAAGTGGTCGGCGTCAGCCTGGCCTGCCTGTTCCTGGGCATGACCTTGATTTCGCTGGGGGAGATGGTCGCGCACCTGGCCGACAACCACATCACCGGCCACCTGCGCCAGGCCATCACCCGTCGGTTGGCCAGGGTGCCGCTGGGCTGGTTCACCCGTCGTGCTTCGGGTGAGGTCAAGCAGGCGATGCAGGATGACATCGGCACCTTGCACAGCTTGACGGCGCATTTTTTCACCACCCTCGGCCGCACGCTTGGGGCGGTGATCATCGCCATCCTCTACCTGTTTGCCATGGACTGGCGCATGGCGATTGTCTCGCTGCTGCCATTCCCGCTGTTTTTCCTGTTTTTCACCCGCGCCACCAAGGCCAGTGGCGCGAACATGCAAGCGTTCGGCGCCGGCATGATGCGCATCAACAATGCCGTAATCGAGTTCGTCAACGGCATTCCCGTGGTCAAGGCATTTGGCGCCGAGGGCAAGGCCCATGGCAGTTACCGGAGTGCGGTGGATGCCTTTGCCGCTGCGTTTACCGACTTCACTCGGCCACTGGTCAGTGCGATGGCCAACGCCCACGCCATGATCACACCCGTGGCGGTACTCGGTGTGGTGCTGGCGTCCGGTACGTTGGGGGTGAGCCAGGGCTGGCTGGCTCCGGTGGACATCCTGCCGTTTGCCCTGGTCGCTCCGGGCATCTGCGCGCCGCTGTTGCTGCTGAGCTATATCACCCACGACCTGAACAACGCGACCGCCGCCGCCCAGCGCGTGCAAAGCCTGCTGCAAACCCCTGTGCTCGAAACCCTGCCAGGCACGTCAGCACCATTGCCGGAAAACGCTGAAATTCGCGTCGAACACCTGAGCTACCACTATAACGACGACGCCCCGGTGCTCCAGGACCTGAACTTCACCCTCAAGCCGGGCACCGTGACCGCCATCGTCGGCGCATCCGGTTCCGGCAAGTCGACCCTGGCGCGCCTGCTGCTGCGTTTTTTCGACCCTACCGAAGGGCGTATCACCCTGGGAGGGGTCGACCTGCGCCACATCGAGAGCACTCAGTTGTACCGGCGCATCGGTTTCGTCTTGCAGGAAGTACGCCTGATTCACGCCAGCCTGCGCGACAACATCGCCCTGGGCCGTCCCTCGGCCAGCCAGCAGGAAATCGAGGCCGCCGCGCGTATTGCGAACATCCACGAACGCATCCTGGACCTGCCACGGGGCTATGACTCGGTGATCGGTGAAGATGCACAGCTTTCCGGCGGTGAGTTGCAGCGCGTCAGCATCGCCCGCGCCGTGTTGCTCGACCCACCCGTGCTGGTACTGGATGAAGCCACGGCGGCAGCCGATGCCGAGAATGAGGTCAAGCTGCAACAAGCCCTGTCGCGATTCGCCCAGGGGCGCACGCTCATGGTGATCGCTCACCGGCTCGACACGGTGATGCACGCCGACCAGATCATCCTGATCGACAACGGCACCCTCTGCGAGCAAGGCACCCACGCCGAGTTGCTCGCGCGCAAAGGTCGCTACGCCAGGCTGTGGGCGTTGGGCGGTTATGAACAAGCCAGGGAACAGGCGGTGTCGTCATGCTGAAAACCTTTATTCAACTGCTCGGCGAAGACGCTTCGGTGCTGCGCCGCTACCTGGCGATGGCGCTGGTCTATGGCCTGCTCTGCGGGGTGACGATTGTCATGCTGGTGCCGATCCTCACCCACTTGTTGGCGGGGGATACCCACATCGCCGCGCAATGGCTGATCGCGCTGGTCATCGGTGTGGTGGTGTGCTGGGCACTGCGACGCAGCGTGGAAAAAGCCGGCATCCGCGTCGGCATCGCCGTGCTCCAGCGCGGACGCCACCGCCTTGGCGACCATGTGGCGCAGTTGCCCGTCGGCTGGTTCAGTGCGCACAACACGGCGCGGCTCAGCCATCTGGCGACCTCGGGCATGATGGAAATGGCGCAGTTGCCCGCACACGTGTTCACGCCACTGTTGACCGGTGTGGTCACGCCGGTGGTGATTCTCATCGCGCTGTTCACCCTGCACTGGCCAATGGGCCTGGTTGCCCTGGCGACCCTGCCGGTGCTGCTGGGCGTGTTCGTGTTGACGGCACGGTTGGGGCAGCGAGCCGACCACGACTTCCAGCACAACGCCGCCCTGACCAGTCAGCGCATGGTCGAGTTCGCCCAGGCGCAGTCGGTACTGCGTGCCTTCAATGGCGAGGACGGCGGTACCCGGTTTCTCGAACAGGCCATCGGTCGCCAGCAGCAGGCTGCCAGGCATCTGATCCACGTATCGGCGATGTCGGTGGTGTTCAATGCGTGGGCGGTGCAGGCCGGTTTTGCTGCGCTGCTGGTGGCTGCTACCCTGTGGCTGGGCGACCTGCTGGGCGCCGGCCTGGAGGCAGGCTCGGTCATCGCCGTGATGATTACGCTATTGCTGGTCAGCCGCTTTATCGACCCGCTGCTGGAAGTGGCCGGCTACAGCGAAGTGCTGCGCGGTGCCCGTGGCCAGTTGGGCGCGGTGCGCGAGATTTTTGCAGTCAAGCCGCTGCCGCAACCACAGGCCCCCGAGGCGCCTGTCGATAGCAGTGTCGAACTGTGCAACGTCAGCTTCGCCTATGCCGAGGGCCAGCCCGACGTGCTGCGCGAGGTCAGCCTGCGCATCGAACCGGGCAGCATGACCGCACTGGTGGGTGCGTCCGGCTCGGGCAAGACCACATTGGTGCGCTTGATCGCACGCTTCTTCGATGTGACCCAGGGCCACGTGAGCGTCGGCGGCGTGGATGTGCGCCAGATGTCCGGTGAGCAACTGGCCGGCCAGATCAGCCAGATCTTCCAGGATGCCTACCTGTTCCAGGGCAGCATTGCCGACAACATCCGTATCGGCAAACCATCGGCCGGCGATGCCGAAGTGATGGAAGCGGCGCGACAAGCCGGCGTGCTGGAAATCATCGAGCGATTGCCCCAGGGCCTGGACACACCGGTGGGCGAGGGCGGGGCACGCTTGTCCGGTGGCGAACGCCAACGGATCTCCATCGCCCGAGCGCTGATCAAGGATGCGCCGATCCTGCTGGTCGACGAAGCCACCGCAGCCCTGGATGCCGAAAACCAGGCCGCCATCGCCGAAGCGCTGGCGCGGCTGCGTGGCAAACGCACGCTGATCGTTATCGCCCACCAGCTGTCGACCGTGGTCATGGCCGACCAGATCCTGGTGCTCGATCAAGGCCGGCTCAGCGAACAGGGTTCCCATGCCCAATTGAGCGCCCAACCCGGGCTGTATGCCCACTTTCTTGCCCAGCGCAGGGCGGCAAAAGGCTGGCGGATCGCGGGTGAGGACGCTTCTTGAGTCGTACAGCAGTAGTCGTCCTGTTTGTCGTGCTGTGCGGCCTGTCGCTGATGGTGGGGGTCAAGCAGGTGTCGTGGGTCGAGCTGTTGAGCTTTTCCGACGACGCCTGGCTGACCCTCACCGCCAGCCGGCTGCCACGCCTGGCCGCGCTGATCCTCACCGGGGTGGGGTTGGCCGTGTGCGGGGTGATCCTGCAGCAGATCGTGCGTAACCGTTTCGTCGAGCCCGGTACCAGCGGTGGGTTGGATGCCGCCAAGCTGGGCATTCTGATTTCTCTGACGGTCGCGCCGGGCGCCGGGGCCGCCGGCAGAATGCTGTTCGCCCTGGCCTTTTGCTTTGCCGCCAGCCTGATCTATGTCGCGATCATCCGGCGCATACAGTTCAAGAACACCGTAATGGTGCCGGTGATCGGCCTGATGTACGGCAGCGTGCTGAGCGCCGTCGCCGAGTTCTACGCCTACCGCCACAATATCCTGCAGAGCATGCAGGGTTGGATGCTCGGCGATTTTTCGAAGATCGTGCAGGGCAATTACGAGATCATCTACCTGATCCTGCCCATTGTCGTGCTGACCTACCTGTATGCCCATCGCTTCACCGTACTGGGCATGGGCGAGGGCATGGCCAGCAGCCTGGGCCTGAACTACGCCGCCAACGCGGCGCTGGGCTTGATGCTGGTGGCCGTCACCGTCTCTGCCACGGTGATTACCGTGGGCGCGATTCCCTTCGTCGGGCTGGTGATTCCCAACCTGGTGGCCCTGCACTACGGTGAAAACCTGGAGCGCACGCTGCCCATCGTCGCCCTGTGCGGTGCCTCGTTGCTGTTGATTTGCGACATCCTCGGCCGCCTGCTGATCTACCCCTTCGAAGTGCCGATCGGCCTGACTGCCGGCTGCATTGGCGGTGTGGTGTTCCTGGTGCTGCTGATCCGGAAGTACACATGAGACACATGGCTACCCGTTATGGCCTTTGGTTGCTGGTCTTGTTGCTGGCCCTTGGGTTCCTGTTGCTGGGCTCGGGCCTGGATTTCGATTACGTCATTCCCAAGCGGCTTACCCGCCTGGCCGCAATCGGCATTGCCGGCGTGTGCATTGCGTATTCGTCGGTGATATTCCAGACCATCGCCGGCAACCGCATCCTCACGCCGGCGATCATGGGCTACGAGGCGATCTACCTGTTGTTCCAGGCGTTGCTGATTCTGCTGCTGGGCACCCAGAGCCTGCTGCTTGGGCGTGACGGCAACGTGCTGTTATCGGTGCTGTTGATGCTCGGCTATTCGTGGCTCATCCACCGTTGGCTGTTGCGCAACGGCAGTCACAACGTGTACCTGCTGTTGCTGCTGGGGTTGGTGTTGAGCATGGTGATGGGCACCTTCACCCAATTCATCCAGTTGAAGATCAGCCCCGGGGAGTTCTCGATTTTCCAGGGATTCAACTATGCCTCGTTCAACAAGGCGCAACCGGGGCAGGTGATCTATTCGGGCGTGTTGGTGGCGGCCGTGTGCTTCATCGCCCAGCGCACGTTGCCGGTGCTCGATGTCCTGGCCCTGGGACGTGACCAGGCGATTTCCCTGGGGGTCGACTACCCACGCAGCGTGCGCCTGCAACTGGCGCTGATCGCCATTCTGGTGGCGGTGTCCACCAGCCTGGTGGGGCCGACCGCGTTCATGGGCGTGTTCGTCGCCAACATCGCCTACGCCCTGGCCGGCACCACGCGGCACCGGGTCACCTTGCCCCTGGGCTGTGCGATTGGCATTGGCATTTTCATCATCGCTCAGTACCTGGTGGAGCAATGGTTCAACTACAACACCTCCGTGAGCATTCTCATCAACCTGCTGTGCGGTGTGTATCTGCTCGCGCTGATGATCCGAAACCGAGGCACCGCATGATCTCTCTCCAACACGTCTACAAAGCCTATGGCGCCAAGCATGTGCTGAGTGACGTCAGCGTGCAGTTCCCGCCGGGGCAAGTGACCTCATTGATCGGCCCCAACGGGGCGGGCAAATCCACCTTGTTGATGTTGATTGCCCGTCTGTTGACGCCTACCCGTGGCGACGTACTGATGGGCGGGCGCAACATCGCCGAGGTGCCGGTACGCGACTATGCCAGGCGCGTCGCCACCTTGCGTCAGTCGCCGGATTTCAACCTGCGCCTGACCGTCGAAGAACTGGTGGCTTTCGGGCGTTTCCCCTACAGCCGAGGCGCACTCACCGCCCAGGACCGGGTGGTGATCGACGAAGCCATCGAGTTCCTTTCACTGCAACCGCTGCGCCTTTGCTACATCGACGAGCTCAGCGGCGGGCAGCGGCAGATGGCGTTCCTGGCAATGACCATCGCCCAGCAGACCGATTACCTGCTGCTGGATGAACCGCTCAATAACCTCGACATGAAGCACGCTGTTCACATCATGCGCGCCTTGCGCCGCTTGTGTGATGAGCAAGGCCGCACGGTGATCCTGGTGGTGCATGACATCAACTTCGCGGCCAATTATTCCGACCATATCGTGGCGATGAAGGGCGGCGCCATCCACCGTCACGGGCCGGTCGACCTGGTAGTGACCGAGGCCAACCTGCGCGAGCTGTTCGACCTGGATTTCGAGATTCTGCACAGCCAACAAGGCTTCGTTTGCAACTACTTCAATCCATCACCTTCAAGGGAACTGACATGAGCACTGATCACACGAACAGAATGCGCGCGCTGCTGCTGACGATGGCCGTGGCGGCCGGGCTGCAGGGGTGTGACAAACCGGCACCGGAGGCCAGGGCCCCGGTCGCGGCGCATGCGGCCTACGCGCCGATCACCATCGAGCATCCGCTGGGCACCACCGTGGTCACTCAGTTGCCCCAGCGGGTAGTGGCCTTCGACATGAGCGAACTCGACACCCTGGATCAACTCGGGGCGCCGGTGGCCGGCATCGCCAAGGACTACGTCGCCAGCTTCCTCACTCGCTACCGTGACGACACGAATGTCGCGGATGTGGGCACGACCATCCAGCCCAACCTGGAGCGCCTGCATGCGCTCAAGCCCGACCTGATCCTGATCTCTCCACTGCAGGCCCAGAGCTATAAGGAACTCAGCCAGATCGCGCCAACCGTTTACGACGACGTGGACCTGACCAACAAAAAAGGCAATTTCATCGAGACCGCCAAGGCCCATTTGACCCTGCTGGGGCGCATCCTCGACAAGCCGGAACTGGCCCGCCAGAAAGTGGCTGAGATGGATGCCAAGGTCGAGCAGACCCGCCAAGTCACTGCCGGTCGCCCCGAGAAGGCCTTGATCGTGCTGCATAACAACGGTGCCTTTACCTCCTACGGCGTGAAATCGCGCTACGGTTTTGTGTTCGACACCCTGGGCGTTAAACCGGCCAGCCCCGACATCGAGGCCGGGCTGCATGGCCAGCCGATTTCCAATGAGTTCATTCAGCAGGCCGACCCGGACATTCTGTACGTCATCGACCGCACGGCAGTGATGGAGCACCGCCCGGCCCTCGACCTCAAGAGCCTGGACAACCCCCTGTTGCGCAAGACCAAGGCATGGAACAACGGCCGGGTGATCTTCGTCGACGCCCAGACCTGGTACCTGTGCACGGCCAGTGTGACCTGCCTTAACCGCATGGCGGACGAGGTGGTGCAAGGCTACAAAGGCTGATCCAGACACGCGTTCGTGTACCCAAAGCCGCTGCCATTCAGGCCGCGGTTTTTTTCTTGCGAATATTTATCATTTAGATTGAGGGTTTGGGGTTCTGGTACGGAATCCTAGTGAATGCACTTCAATACTTCGCATCGAAAGGAATCCAGCATGTCGGAACACGGCCGCCCAACTCGCGCCCACCCTGATTTATCCCAGGCCACACCGCGTACTTTCCCGTTTACCTTGAACCGCACGTTCTCAGCCGTGCAGATGGCCTTGCTGCTCGGTTTGAGCGGCGGCTCGCTGGCCGTGTCGGCGGCGCCTGAACCGGAGGCGGCCACCGAGGTTCGGCCCGAAGCGGAAAAGAACCGCCTGGTGCTGTCGGAAACCACCATCGTGGGCGAGCGGCTCGCCGCCGACGACCTGCCACCTGCGTACGCGGGTGGGCAGGTCGCCGCGGGCGGTCGTATCGGGCTGCTGGGCAACAAGGACTTCGTGGAAACACCATTCAACGCCATCAGCTACACCGATGAATTCGTACGCAACCACCAGGCCAAGGACATCGGCTCGGTGATTGGTGCCACTGACCCGTCGGTCAACGTGCCGTCCAAGCGGTCCATCCTCGAAACCTTCTTCATCCGCGGCTTCAACACCAGTGCCAGCGACGTCACCTTCAACGGCCTGGCCGGCATGGCGCCGAACCTGCGCGGTTCGACCGAACTGGCCGAGCGCATCGAAGTGCTCAAGGGCCCGTCTGCGCTGCTCAACGGCATGCCGCCCGATGGCAGCGTCGCCGGCAGCATCAACATGGTGCCCAAGCGCGCCGCCGACGAGCCGCTGACGCGGATCACCACCAGTTACGAATCCAGGGGGCTGTACGGCGCCCACGCTGACGTGGGTCGACGTTTTGGCGAGCAGAACCAGTTCGGTATCCGCTACAACGGCGTGTACCGCGATGGCGACACCAGCGTGGACGACCAGCAGCAAAAAATGCAACTCAACGCCCTGGGCCTGGACTGGCGCACTGAGCGCGTACGCCTGTCCCTGGACGCTTACAAGCAGCGTGAGCGCCTGGATGGCGCCACCTATTTCGGCATCGGCATCTCGCCGGCGGTCAATAAAGTGCCCAGCCCGAGGAAGGGCAACCACTCCCTGGCACCGGACTGGGCCTACACCATCAACGACACCGAAACCGTGCTGGTCCGTGGCGAGGTCGACGTGAACGACTCGCTCACCGCCTTTGCCGCCTATGGCCAGCGCGACGGTGGCCGCAATGCCCTGATGACCCGTGACACGCTGATCAACAACACCGGGGACATCAACGTGCTGGCTTATCGCTCGGACGGGCAGGGCACGCAGAAGTCCGGTGAAGCCGGCCTCAAGGGCACGTTCGACACCGGCCCGGTAGGCCACGCCTGGTCTGTGGCCGCCACCCAGTACAAAACGGAGATGAGCTACAAGGACTTGATGATCCCCAACTATGTGGTCACCAACTACGACAACCTCGACTTCGGCCCGACACCGCCTCTGGGCAAATACGGCGCCGTCACCTCCCGCAGCGAAGCCAAGCTGAGAAGCTTCGCGTTCCTCGACACCCTGTCGTTCCTCGATGGCCGCGTGCAATGGACCGTAGGCTGGCGCAACCAGACCGTGGAAAGCGCCGGCCTGACGCCGGCCCGGGTCAAGACGTCCCGCTACAGCGACAGCAAGGTGTCGCCGGCGACGGCGTTGCTGGTCAAGGTCACCGACGACGTTTCGCTCTATGCCAACTACATCGAAGGGTTGTCCCAAGGAGGCACGGCACCCACCAGCGCCGCCAACTCGGGTGAAATCCTCAGCCCTTACCAGACCAAGCAGTATGAGGCCGGCGCCAAGTTCGACCTGGGCACCTTCGCCACCACTCTGGCTGTGTTTCAGATTGAAAAACCCAGCGCCTACACCGACCCTGTCACCAATATCTACGCCACCAACGGCGAGCAGCGTAACCGTGGCGTGGAATGGAGTTTCTTCGGTGAAGTACAACCCGGCCTGCGCCTGATGGGCGGCGCATCCTATACCCAGGCTGAGCTGACCAAGGCGTTGGTCAAGTCCAACGAAGGCAACCAAGTGACCGGCGTACCGAAGATCATCGCCAAACTGGGCGCCGAATACGACCTGGAAATGGTGCCGGGCCTGACCCTGACCGCCAACACCAACTACGTGGGCCGCCGCTACGTCACCGACGACCATCGTATGGAGCTGCCGTCCTACACCGTATTTGACGTGGGCGGCCGCTACACCACCAAGGTCATGTCCAAGCCCGTGACCTTGCGCGCCAATGTCGAGAACGTGGCCAACCGCGCCTACTGGATCGGTTCGTACAGCGGCGGCGACGGCAGCGGATTGTCCGGTGGCCTGGGTACGCCGCGTACGCTGCAGCTGTCGGCGTCGGTGGATTTCTAACCTTTAACCCGAGCGTGGGGGCGTCCGAGGATGCCGCCATGCCGGGTTGGCAAAGCGTTACGAACTCTCTGACGCATCGTGGGAATTAATCAAGGATCTGGTTTCTCCAGAGCGGAGAATGGGTCGCCCACTGCCTCTGTCCGTCAGGCAGATAAGGCCGCGCGCCGCAGCAAGGGGCTTGCTCGGCGCGCGGAGCGGCAGATCACCAGTTGAAGTTCACCGAGGTCAGCAGGGTGCGCTCGTCACCGTAGAGACAGGTGGAGAAACTGCACTGCGCGTAGCGCTTGTCGGTCAGGTTGTTGGCGTTGACGGTCACGTCCCAGTGTTCGTCGATCCGGTAGCGCGCCATGGCGTCGAACAGGGTATAGGCTGGCATGGCCGAATCCATACCCGAGGCCTGTGTTGTGCCCATGTAGCGAGCGCCGGCGCCCACGGTCAGTTTCGGAATGCCCCAGTTGACGAAGTCGTAGCGGGTCCACAGGGCTGCCTGGTGGTAGGGCGTTTCGTCGGTACGTTGACCCACTTCGGCGGCGATCGCGCTCTTGGTGGTGCGTGCATCGGTATAGGCGTAGGTGGCGATCACGCTGAGTGCCGGGGTGATATCCGCCTTGGCTTCCAGCTCCAGACCGCGGGAGCGTTCCTCGCCGGTTTGGCGGAACTCGTCGGTCGCTGGATCCTGCTTGAGCACGTTGGTCTGGGTCAGCTCGTAGACGGCTGCGCTGAGCAGCATATTGCTGTCCTTGGGCTGATAGCGCACACCCACTTCGTACTGTTTGCCTTCGGTGGGGGTGAAGGTCTGGCCGGTGACTTGCGCAACGGAAACCGGGAAGAACGACTCGCTATAGCTGATATAGGGTGCCAGGCCATTGTCCGCCAGGTAGACCAGGCCTGCGCGCCAGGTGGTGGCTTCGTCGCTTTGGCTGGCCTTGGCGCCATTGCGATGCGCTGTCTGCTGCTGGTCGGCCCAGTCGTGGCGGCCACCCACCTGCAGGACCCACTTGTCGCCGAACTTGATCTGATCCTGGAAATAGGCACCTTTTTGCAGCATGTCGAGCTGCGAACCACGGTCTGAGGCGGGGTTTTTGTTGACCGTTACGGGCTGACCATAATTGTAGCGACTCAGGTCCAGGCTGGGGGCTGCGCCTCGGAAGTTATGGGAGTCGTAGGAAGTGTCATAGCCGTCGAAACCGACCAGAACGGTGTGCTCGACGCTGCCGAGCTGCCATTTCGATTCGATATTGGTGTCGCTGCCCAGGGTTCGAGCACGCTCACGGCGATCACTGTATTGCCGTGCAAGGATGCCGGTGTTGGCGGCATTGCGGATCGCCGCTGCGGACGTCTGAGCTTGCAGGTAGTTCCACTTCACATCGGACTCGGAGTAACGCAGCTTGTGATTAAGCGTGAAGTGTTCGTTGAAGTGGTGGGTGAATTCGTACCCCAGGGCCGACATCTCGCCATTCATGTCGTCGTAGCCCGGCTCGCCGATAAAGTCGTGGCGGCCGATCTTGAAGGCGCCGTCACCCGCACCTTTGACCAACTGATAGGGCAGGGGCGCAGGGAAACGCGTATCGGTCTTCTGGTAGAAGGACAGCAGGGTCAGCGATGTGTCTTCGTCAGGGCGCCAGGTCAGCGCCGGGGCGATGTAGATCTTGTCGTCGTTGAGATGATCCTGCTGGGTGTCGCTGTTGCGGCTGAGCAGGGTCAGGCGATAGCTCAGGGTGTCGCTACCGGGCAGTGCGCCGCTGAAATCGGCGGCGAGCTGCTTGCGGTCATTGGAGCCTGTCTGCAGTTGCAGCTCATGAAGCGGCGTTTCGGTTGGGCGCTTGCTGACGCCATTTACCATGCCGCCGGGCGAGAGCTGGCCGTAGAGCACCGAGGCAGCGCCGCGAATGACCTCGACGCGCTCCAGGCCATAGGGTTCCTGAATGCCGTCGTAGGAGTTGTTCTGCAGGCGCAGGCCGTCGCGCAGCGAGCCGCCGGTGGCGGATTCGACGGAGAAGCCGCGCATGCGGAAACGGTCCGCAGTGCGGTTGAACGAGGTCGCGCTGGCGGTGAACCCTGGCGTGTAGCTCAGCGCCTGGGCCAACGTTTCCGCCTGGCGGTCGCGGATCTCGTCGCTCGTCACCACCGACAGCGACTGCGGCGTCTCGGTGATCGGCGTGTCGGTCTTGGTAGCGCTCATGTTGCGTTTGGCTACATAGCCGACCACATGTTCGGTGGGCTGTTCAACGCTTTGCCCGGTAACGTTGATGGCATCAATCTCCAACGGCGCAGCCGTGGCTGCCGGGTTGGTCTCAGCGGCATGCAGGCTGCCCGAGCCCAGGCTGGCCATGGCCAGTGCTAGCGCGGTAATGCTGAAGGCTGGGCGTCGGGCGAAACGTTCGGGGCTTAGGTGCGTAACCTGGCGCATGGCGAAGGTACATCCTCTGGTCTTCTGTTATGTGTGCGCAATGCGGAGGACTTTCTGTGATCCTTCACGCCAGTGCGCCGTGGCAGTCAGCAATAGCGCGCGAACTCTACATCTAAATGAGAAATATTTGTACTAGCTCACGCGTTATTGTCATCACCAAGATATTACTGCAAGCTAATGCGCATAAATGTTCAAGGCCTGGACGCTGCCCGAAAGGCAATGTCCGCCCTGAGCTGGACGAGATTCGCGGTGAACCCGCATGCCCGGCAATCTGCGCTGGCTCTGAGCCAAGAGGGCGCTGGCGCGGTGGTTCGAATTCGAGTGTGTATGCATGTTGAAAGCGATGGGGCTTCAGCTTCAATTCGACGAATTGAAGGTGCTCGATGACATCAGTCTGACCATTCACGAAGGCTGCTTTACCGCATTGATCGGGGCCAATGGTTGTGGCAAGACCACGTTGCTGAACGTGCTGGCGCGCATGCTACGCCCGGCCAGCGGCGACGTCCTGCTGCAGGGTAAGCCCCACGTTCAGCTCTCGCGACGTGATCTGGCGAGGCAAATAGCGCTGTTGCCGCAACGCACCGCTTCGCCTGCCGGCATAACCGTGCGCGAGCTGGTCATGCAGGGGCGCTACCCCTGGCAAAGCTGGTGGCAGCAGTGGAGTGACGCCGATCAGCAGGCGATCGACCGCGCCGTGGCACTGGCCGACGTCGGCATGCTGCTGGACCGCACCCTGACCAGCCTGTCAGGAGGGCAGTTACAGCGCTGCTGGATTGCCATGACTCTGGCGCAGGAGACCCCGGTCATCCTGCTCGACGAGCCCACCACCTTTCTCGACATCGCTCATCAGATCGCCTTGCTCGAACTGCTCGCCGATCTGCGTGACCAGGGACGCACGGTCGTCGCGGTTCTGCATGACCTCAACCAGGCCGCGCGCTACGCCGATCAACTGGTGATGTTGCGCCAGGGCAAGGTGCACGCCCAGGGCACGCCTGCCGAGGTCTTCACTGCGGCCAACCTCAAGGCGGTGTTCGATCTGGATGCGCATATTCTCATTGATCCACATTCCGGTGATCCTCTGTGCGTGCCGGCTTCGCCTGCGCGCATTCGCGCACTCCACCGCCAGGTAGCCCGATGACGGGTGGGTGGCGCTGGTCGATCTGGTTATCGATCTTGATCGGCATCGGTCTGGCGTCGACGCTGCACCTGGCCGTGGGGGCCAAGTCGATCCCCTGGAGCGATGTCTGGCAGGCGCTGCTGGCGTATGACCCGAGTAATTCTGATCACAGTGTCATCCGCGGTTCGCGCCTGCCGCGCCTGTGGGTGGCGATGGTTGTGGGCGCCTGCCTGGGGCTGGCCGGCACGGTGATGCAGGCGGTGGGCGACAATCCGTTGGCCGACCCGGGCATCCTCGGCATCAACAGTGGTGCGGCCTTGTTCGTGGTCATTGGCTTGCTGGTGCTACCCGGCAACGATATGACCATGATTCCCCTGTTTGCCTTCAGCGGCGCTCTGGTGGCCGCCATCGGCGTCACGCTGCTGGCCGGGCGCACGCCCAATCCGGTGCGCCTGACGCTTTCGGGAGCGATGATGGCCGCGCTGTTCGGCGCCATCACCGCGATTCTGCTGCTGCTCGATCAGCAGGGGCTGGACAGCCTGCGTCGCTGGCTGACCGGCTCGCTGGGTATCAGCGGGGCAAACCTGCCGAGCTGGCTCTGGCCCTACCTGATCGTCGGCATGTTGCTTTGCCTGATCAATGTGCGGGCGTTGAATGCCTATCGGCTGGGCGCGCAGGTGGCCTCCAGCATGGGCGTCAACCTGTTGCGGATGCGGCTGTTGAGTTTGGCGGCCGTGGTGCTGCTGTCCGGTTGCGCGGTGGCGTTGGCTGGCCCCATCGGTTTTGTCGGGCTGGTAGTACCCCATGCGGCGCGGCTGCTGGTAGGCCACGACCTGCGGCAGCTAATGCTGGCCGCGCCGCTGCTGGGCGGCTTGCTGCTGGTGCTGGCCGATATAGTGGCGCGCACCCTCGTGAGCCCGTACGAACTCAACACCGGCATCGTCACCGCGCTGATTGGCGGCCCGGTATTCGTCGCGCTGGTACTGAGGAAGCTCAATTGAGTCGCTGGCTGACTACGCCAAGGCGTTGCCCCGGGTTGCCCTGGGTCGGCCGACCCATCGATGTGCTGGCGGCGTTGGTGCTGCTCTTGTTGCTGATGGGCTTGACGCTGTACGCGGCGAGCGTAGGCAGCTACACGACGGGCATGGCTCAGCTCTGGCAGAGCCTGTTCGCCGATGATGAGACGGCGCTGGCGGCCAGCGTGCTGTGGGAGTTGCGTCTGCCGCGCATCCTGCTGGCGATACTCGGGGGCGCGGCGATGGCTCTGGCTGGCGTGTTGATGCAGTCACTGACGCGTAACCCACTGGCTGCGCCGGGATTGGTCGGGGTGGAGGCGGGCGCCAGCGTCACCATGTTGCTGATCCTGGTGCTGTGGCCGCAGGCTTTGCCGCTGTCGCTCTATCCTCTGGCAGCGTTGCTCGGCGGTCTGGCGGTGGCGCTGTTTATCGTCGCGCTATCCTGGCGCGGTGGCATTGCCCCGCTGCGCCTGATTCTGGTTGGTGTGGGGCTGACCGCCATGCTCGGTGCCGTCGCCGATCTGCTGATCACCTACGGCAATATCGATCGCGTCGAATCGGCGCTGATGTGGCTTGGCGGCAGCCTGCATCGCAGTGGCTGGCCGCAGGTGCAGAGCCTGCTGATCTGGCTGCTGGTGGCGGGCCTGCCCCTGTTGTTCTGTCATCGCCAGCTCAATCTCCTGCAGCTGGGCGAGAGCGTGGCGCTCAGTCGCGGCCTGAATGCACCGGTGATAATGCTCTTGCTGTTGCTGTGCAGCGTCGCGTTGACGGCGGCAACGGTGGCCAATATCGGCGTGATGACCTTCGTTGGTCTGGTCGCGCCGCACCTGGCGCGGCAGTTGTGCGGTGACCGGCATGGTGCGTTGTTGCCGCTGTCGGCCCTGTTCGGGGCCGTACTGGTTCTGCTGGGTGACACTTTGGGGCGCGGCTTGCTGCCGCCGTTGCAACTGCCGGCCGGTCTGGTGGTGGCGATTATCGGTGCGCCTTATCTGTTGGTTTTGCTGGCGCGGCAACGCAACCGTTGACGCGTGGTCACTTAAGGATATGACGAAGATGTTGGTGAAGTTCAAAGCCCTTTCCCTGATAGCCTGTGTACTGTTGGGCCTGAGTTCGATGCAGGCCGTCGCCGCCGAAACCCGTGTCTTCGAGAACCGTTTCGGCCGTGTCGAAGTGCCCGTCGCACCGCGTTGCGTGGTCTCCCTGCATGACCTGAGCCTGACCACCCAACTGCTCGAACTGGGCATAACCCCGTGCGGGTCCACGGGGCGCAAGAAGATGTTCTCGGACGCGTTGTTCCGCGGCGCTCAGCAGCGCTTCGATGTCTCCGGCATTCGCTATGTGGGTTCGCACCAGTCGCCCGATCTCGAGGCCATCGCGGCGCTCAAGCCTGACCTGATCATCGGACTGTCCTATCACCAGGACCTGAAAGAGCGCCTCAGCCGCATTGCCCCGGTGGTGCTGCTGCCGGCGCGCGAGACCGACATCAAGACTTACGCCAAGGAGCTGGCCGAACTGGTAGGCAAGCAGCAGCGCTACCAGAAGCTGCTGAACGAATACGAATGGATCGTCGGCGAATTCGCCAAGCGGGTGAAGGAACCGGGGCGTATCACGGTGACCACCCTGGAGGTGTATCCGGACGGTTTCCAGCTGATCGGCCGTTCCGGCATGGATGACGTAATCGCCGATTTCGGCCTGGGGCGCGTGTCGGCCTTCAAGGAGGCGCGTCAGAACGTGCCCTACAGCCTGGAGCGCATTGGCGACTTCGACAGTGATTTCATCATCGATACCTATGAGGAAATGCTCGGTTCGCAGGCAAGCACCGAGGCCTTCCGCCGTTCGCCGCAGTGGCAGAACCTGTTCGCGGTGAAGAACCATCAGTTCCTGTATTTCAACCGCAGTCGTTTTGCCGACACCATGCAGGGCATGATCGGCTCGGCCTACCTGCTGCTGTCGCATATTGGCGAGCGCGATTACAACCTGCAGGAAAAGTGATCCATCCAGCCTGGGTAAGCGGCTGCGGCCGCGCAGGTGATGGCTGAATAGTGCCCAGGACCTTAGGTTTAAATAATATTAGTTCGTGTTTGATAATGAGTCGGTTTTGCGATAATTTTGTGCCCCTCGTCAGTAGCACAAAGGAACGCAGATGCTTACCGATTTGCTCAACCGCGAAAACCATTCACTCGATGAGGTTCAGGCGGGTGTCGAGGGACCGCTGCCCTTTGTGTTGCGTGCCCCTGTGCCAGGCGACTCCTGGCGTGATCACGCAGAGCTGATCCGGCGTGCCGCCGACAGCAACCTGCAGACCACCGGTGGCATCCTCTTTCGCGATTTCGCCTTCCGCGACGCTAACGACTTCGAGGATTTCGCCCGCTGTTTCGGTCACGAACTGCTGACCTACGACTACGCCTCCACGCCACGCACCAAGCTCAACAGCCGCGTGTATACGTCGACCGAATACCCCGCTCACCAGGTCATTCCTCTGCACAACGAGCAGTCCTACTCGTTGAACTGGCCGATGAAAATCTGGTTTCACTGCATCCAGACCGCGCCGGTCGGCGGTGAGACGCCCATCGCCGACAGTCGCCTGGTCTATCAGCGCATCGATCCCGCCATCCGCCAGCGTTTCGCCGACAAGCGCCTGATGTACGTGCGCAACTATGGCAATGGTCTGGATCTCTCCTGGCAGCAGGCGTTCAGCACCGAGGACCGCAGCGAGGTCGAGCGTTTCTGTCGGCTCAACCACATCGACTTCGAGTGGAAGGACGACGGCGAGCTGCGCACGCGCCAGGTCTGCCAGGCCGTCGCGCAGCACCCGGTCACTGGGGAGTGGGTCTGGTTCAACCAGGCGCATCTGTTCCACATCTCCAACCTCCCCGAAGCGCTGCGCGAAACGCTGGTGTCGATCGTCGGCGAGGAGGGCGTGCCGCGTAATGTCTTCTACGGTGATGGCTCGCCCATCGAGCTGGAGGCGCTGGAGCATGTGCGCGATGTCCTGCAGCGCACCCAGATCAGCTTCCCCTGGCAGGCGGGCGATGTGCTGATGCTCGACAACATGCTGGTCGCCCATGGCCGCTCCACCTTTCAGGGGGCACGCAAGGTGGTGGTGGCCATGGCTGAGCCCGCCTCGGCCGTCTGACGCTGAATAATCCTCGAAGCCACTGCCAGGGTGGCTGACCTCGAATCCGCACGATGAAGGACGACACATGCTCGATCGCTTGATGCATGACTGCTGGCTGCGCGGTATCCGCCTGTCCGCGAGCGAAGGCCGCCTGATGATTTCCACAGGCTTGCCTGAGGCTCTGAGTACCGAGTTGGAGCGTGAGCTGCACGTGCGCAGTGCGGAAATTCTGCCCTGGTTGGCGCGTCACCCTGACTACTTCCAGGCGCGCCCGCTCAACGATAACGAGCGGGCCCTGTGGTTCCTGCAGCGTATGGAACCCGGCAGTTGCGCCTACAACATCGCCCTGGCCGGGCGTATCAGGCCGCAGTACCTCTGGGCAGATCTGCCCCATCGTCTGGAGCGGGCCTGGCAGACGGTGCAGCAGCGTTATCCGCACCTGTGCAGCGCCTATGTCGAACGTGATGACGAGTTGCTGCAGTGGGACAGCCGCCCGCAGCCCACCTCATTGCAATGCGAAATCCGGCAGGACGCGGATGCCGCCAGTGTGCAGCGACGTGTCATTGAGCTGGCCGACAAACCCTTCGATCTGGCTGCCGGTGAGGTCAGCCGGCTGGTGCTGTTGAGCAACCAGTTGGGCGACCGTGTCGAGCATACGCTGCTGCTGGGCATCCACCATATCGCTTCCGACCTGACCACCTTCGACGTGCTGTTCGGTGAGCTGTTCGCCCTGGTCGATGGCGACGCGCTTGCTGATGTCGACCCCGAGGCCTATCGCAACTGGGGCAGCGCGTTGTACCTGCGCAGCGAGGCGATCGAGGCCGAGGAACTGACCTGGTGGCAGGCGCAACTGGCCGAAGCGCCGGCGCTGGACCTGCCCATCGACTTCGCCCGTGGCAGCACCCAGGGCTTCGAGGGCGCAGAGCTGTCGTTCCATTTTGGCGCGGACAACAGCGAGCGGCTGCGTGCGGTCGCCAAACGCCTGGGCGTGACGCCCTACGTCTATTGGTTCTCACTGTTCCAGCAATTTCTCGGGGTGCTGTCCGGGCAGGATGATTTCGTCCTCGGTACGCCCAGTGGCTGGCGCCTGAAGCGCGAGCAGGCTGAACTGCCGGGTTATCTGGTCAACCCGTTGCCGGTGCGCTGCCGTTTGCGCCGTGACCTGTCCAGTGCTGAGTGGGCCAAGCAGGTGGCGGGCACTGTCCGGCAGACCTTGCGCCATCGTCACTATCCCTTCGCGCGCCTGGCCAAGCACCTGGATCTGCCGCGGCAGATGGGCCGGGCACCGGTGTTCCAGCACATGTTCACGCTGAACAAGGAGCGTGACGTGCCGTTCGAGCGCTACATTGAGCGCATGATTGGCGAGCAGCGGGGTGCGGCCCACGAATTGAACCTGGTGATCATCGATGACCTGCCCGAGTTCGTCGGGCGCTGGCGTTACAGCAAGGCGCTGTATCGGCGCGAGAGCGTCGAGCGTTTTCAGGCGCAGTTCATTGCCCTGGTCATGGCGGCCCTGGAGCAGCCGGACGTGCCGTTTGCCGAATTGGACTGGCTGCCTCTCGACCAGCGTTCGCAATTGTCTGGCGAACGCCTGCCGGTACCGGAAGAGAGCGCCTGGAACGCTTTTGCCAAACACTGCATGGAGAATCCCCAGGCCATCGCCCTGGAGGATCAGCAGGGGCAACTGAGCTATGCCGAACTCGCCAGCGCCGTGGTTGCCCGTGGCGAGCGCCTGCACGGTTCGCTGAGTGCGAGCGGTGATCGGGTTGCCCTTTGCCTGCCGCGCAGCCGCGAACTGGTGATGCACATGCTCGCCGCCTGGCAGTGCGGCGCGACCTATCTGGCCCTCGACCCGCAGTGGCCCGCGTCGCGTCTGCAGGATATTTGCCTGGATGCAACGCCCACTGTCTACGTGGGTGAGGGCGAACGGCCAAACTGGTTACCGACGCAGGTGCAGTGGCTGGCCGTGCCGGTCGAGGCGCTGTTCAGCGATGCGCCGCTGCGCACCCGCGTGCCGGCGGACGTGCCGGCCTACGTGGTCTACACCTCTGGCTCCAGCGGGCGGCCCAAGGGCGTGGAGGTGACCCAGGGCAACCTTGTTCACTATGTCAGCGCCTGCCTGGCGCGGCTGCGCTTGAGCGCCGACGCCAGCCTGACGAGCCTGGCCAGTTGCGCCACGGACCTGGGCCACACCGCCTTGTTCGGCGCGCTGCTCAGCGGCCGGCGCTTGCGCCTGCTGGACGAAGCGCTGGCCTTCGATGCCGAGGAGCTGGCGGCGCTGCTCGGGCAGCAGCCGGTGGACATGCTGAAGATCGTGCCTTCGCACCTCAACGCCCTGCTGGTGGCCAGCGAGCCGCAGCGCCTGTTGCCGCGCCAGTGCCTGGTACTCGGTGGCGAAGCCCTCGGCGCCGATCTGCTGGCGCGGGTGCGCGCCCTAAGCCCGCAGCTGCGCATCGTCAACCACTACGGGCCCAGCGAAACCACGGTGGGCGTGCTGACGCACGACGTCGAAGGTGAGGGTGACGCACCGCTCGGACGCCCCCTGGGCAACGTGCAAGTCAGCGTGCGCGGGCCGGATGGCGCAGTGCTGCCGGCTGGCGTCAGCGGCGAGTTGTATATCGAGGGCGCGACCGTGGCGCGTGGCTACCTGAGTGCCGGCGAGGCCGATCGGGCGCGCTTCGGTGCACGGGGTTACCGCACGGGTGACCGGGTACGCCTCGATCATCTGGGGCGGGTGCTGTTCCTCGGGCGCCTGGACGAGCAGGTGAAGATTCGCGGCTACCGCGTCGAGCCTTCGGAAGTGGCGGCGCAATTGCGTGCGCTGCCACAGGTCGATGACGTGCGCGTACTCAACGCACCGACGCCCTTGACCGGCAACCGCCTGGTGGCCTTCCTGGTCGCCGGGCCGAGCGCACTGGCGGACATTCAGGCCGCGTTGCAGGCACGCCTGCCGGATTACATGCTACCGGCGCAATGGCATTGCCTGGAGGCGCTGCCACTGCTGGCCAATGGCAAGGTCGATCGTCAGGCGTTGTTGAACCTGGCCGAGCAAGCACCGCGCAATCTAGAGGCGCGTACCGAGCAGCCGTTGAGTGCACTGGAAAGCGCCTTGCTGGCGATCTGGCGTGAACTGCTGGGTCACCCGAACATCGGCCCGGACGACAACTTCTTCGCCCATGGCGGCGATTCGATTCTCGGCCTGCAGATCATTGCCCGTGCACGCCAGCAACAGATCACCCTCACCCCCAAGCAACTGTTCGCCGAGCCCAGCGTGCGGGCGCTGGCGCGGGTGGCGCAGACGCCACAGCGCGCCAGGGTCGAGCGCCTGCTGGTGATTGCCCGGGAGATTCTCGAAAAGCCCGAACTGCAAGCCGACGACAACTTCTTCGCGGTCGGTGGCGATTCGATCCTCAGCCTGCAGATCATCGCCCGTGCCAAGCAGCAGGGCCTGCAGCTCAAGCCCAAGCAGATCTTCGAGTGCCCTTCGGTCAGCGGCTGGGCCGAGCAGGCCGTGGACCTCGCCAGTGTGGTCGAGCAAGCCAAGGTCGATAGCGCCGAGCCAAGCGCCGCTTTTGCCCTGACGCCGATCCAGGCCTGGTTCTTCGACCAGCAGCAGACCACGCCACAGTATTGGAACCAGTCCCTGTTGCTGGCCGTTCACCAGCCGCTGGAACCGGCGCGCCTGGCCCCGGCGCTGGCGAGCTTGTTGCGGCGTCACAGCAGCCTGCGGCTGATCTTCGAGCAGAGCGGGCAGGGCTGGCAGCAACGCTATCAGCCGCTGTCGGCGGCGATGGAAGACACGCTGCTGCAGGTGGTCGAACAGCCGCTGGACGACGCGCTGCTGCAGCAGTGGCAGCAGGGTTGGCAACTGGATCGAGCCCCGTTGATCCGCTGGGTGTATTTCACCGGCAGCGGACACCTGCTGTGTACGGCGCATCACCTGCTGGTCGATGCGGTGTCCTGGCAGGTGCTGCTCGACGAGCTGGAAAGCCTGTACCACGACCCGCAGGCTTCGTTGCCGGCGGTTTCCACCCGCTTCGATCGCTGGAGCGAGGCCTTGCAGCGTCATCGCCAGGCCCCTGAGGTGCTGGCCCAGCGTGACTACTGGCAGGCGCAGTTGGCCGAGGAGGGCGACGTCGCCCGTGATGTCAGCGTGTATGGCGAAAGCCGCACGCTGGAAACGAAACTGTCCCTGGAGAAAACCGAATGGTTGCTGGGCGACTGCCATGGGGCCTACAGCACCCAGGTGCAGGATCTGCTGGTCGCGGCACTGGCTGGCGTGATCGGCCAATGGCAGGGGCGTGAGCAGGTCACCCTGGAGATGGAAAGCCACGGTCGCAGTGGCTGGGAGCAGGGCCCGGATCTGTCGCGCTCGGTGGGTTGGCACACCAGCCGTTACCCATTGGCCGTGCGTGCCGCCGAACAGCCGGAGGAGGCGATCATCGCCGCCAAGGAGGCATTGCGCCGCGTACCGGAGCAGGGCATCGGCTACGGCCTGCTGCGCCTCGACCCACAGCACGGGCTGGGTGCCGCTTCGCTGCTGACCTTCAACTACCTGGGACGGGTCGACCAGTGGCTGGGGGGTTCGCGCCTGTGGCGCCTGGCGCAGCCGCTGTGCCCGGCCATGCGCGCCCCCGACACCCGTCGTACCCATCTGCTCGACGTGACCGCCCTGGTCGACCAGGGCCAGTTGCACATCGAATGGCGCTACGCCCCGCACGTGCATGACCAGGCCCTGATCGGTGCACTGGCGCAGCAGTTCCAGCAGGGTATCGAAGCCCTGCTCGAACACTGCCTGGCCCCCGAGGTTGGGCGCGCCACCGCTGCCGACTTCGCCGACTCGGGGCTTTCCGACGACGAATTCCTCGGCCTGCTCGAGCAACTGCAATGAGCACCCCCGGCGCCCCCACATCCCCAGCCCATGGCAAGGAGACCCTCGACATGAACGACAAGGTCAAAGCACTTTCCCGCAATATCGAGGCCATCTATCCCCTGGCGCCCATGCAGCAGGGGTTGCTGTTTCACAGCCTGATGCATCCGGGCAAGGGCATGTACCTGCTGCAGTACCGCCATGTGATGGTGCTGCCGCAACTCGATCTGCAGGCGTTCCGCCAGGCCTGGGCACAGGTGGTGGAGCGCCACGAGCTGCTGCGCACCTCCTTCGTCTGGAAACAGCAGAAGCGGCCGATGCAGGTGGTGCACAAGCAGGTCGAACTACCGATCAGCTATGAGGACTGGTCGGCTATCGACGAGGCCGAGCAGCAGGCGCGTCTGGAACGTCTGCTGGCCGAGGAGCGTCGCGAGGGGCTGGATTTCACCCAGGCACCGCTGATGCGTGTGCGCCTGTTCAAGCTGGCCCCGGACACCTACCAGTTCGTGCGCAGCTATCACCACATCCTCATGGATGCCTGGTGCTTCTCCATCATCATGATGGACTTTCTCGACGGTTACCGCGCCGCGCGTGAGGGGCGGCGTCTGGAACTGCCCAAGCCACGCCCGTACCGCGACTTCATCCGCTGGCTGGAGCAGCACAAGCCTGAGGATCATCAGGCCTTCTGGCAGCAGCGCCTGGCCGGCTTCGACACCCCCACCTCGTTCGGTTTCGGCCACCCTGGCCGCGTGATCGATGCACCGGAGCCGGTCGAGGATTGCGTCGAGCACCTCAGCGTCGAGCAGACGCAGGGCCTGCAGCAGGCCGCCAGCGGTCTGGGCATCACCCTCAACACCCTGGTGCAGGGTGCCTGGGCCTTGGTACTGGCGCGCTACAGTGGCAATCGTGACCTGCTGTTCGGCGTCACCGTGGCCGGGCGCCCGGTGCACATGCAGGGCATGGAGAGCATCGTCGGGCTGTTCATCAACAGCCTGCCGCTGCGCTGGAGCTGGCAACCGCAGCAGCCCCTCGGTGCCTGGCTCAAGGCCTTGCAGGCCGAGAACCTGAGCCTGCGCGAACATGAAAGCGTGTCGCTGGCGCAGATCCAGAGCTGGAGCGAGGTACAGCGCCAGGATCTGTTCCAGAGCCTGTTCGTGTTCGAGAACGCGCCGATCTCCGCCAGCCTGCGCCAGGGCCAGTTGGACTACCTGATCAGCGACATGGCCAACCGCACCCACACCAACTATCCGGTGACCGTGGTGATCGTGCCCGGCGAGCGCCTGCACCTGCAGTTGACCTACCAGACCGACTGGTTCCTGCGCGAGGAAGTCGAGCAGATGCTGCGCCACTTCCGCACGCTGCTGTTGAACATGGGCGACAGCCTGGCCAGCGAGGCGGATATCCCGCTGCAACGCATCGCCATGCTCGATGCGGCGGAGATCGCCCAACAGCGCGCCTGGGCCAGCGGTGACCTGGCGGCGGACGCGGCGCAACTGCAGCCGTTGTACGTCGAGCGCCTGCAACAGCAAGTGCGTCGCACCCCCGAGCGAATCGCCGTGGTGCATGGCGAGCGCAGCCTGAGCTTCGATCAGTTGAACCGGGCGGCCAACCGACTGGCCCGTCATCTGCGCGCCAATGGCGTGCAGGACGGTGACCTGCTGGCGTTGCTCGATGAGCGTGGCCTCGACCTGGTGGTGATGATCCTCGCCACACTCAAGGCTGGCGCCGGCTGGCTGCCCCTGGACCCGCGCAATCCGCCGCAACGCCAGGCCCAAGTGCTTACCCAGAGCCGTTCGCCGCTGCTGTTGCATGGCGCGGAGCAGGGTGAGCTGGCACAGCAGGCGCTGCAGCCGATGGCGCAGCCGCCGGCGGCGATCCGCTACGAGCCAGCGGCGCTGGGCGGCTACAGCGATGCCGACCTGGACATCCCCGTGCATGGCCTGTCGCTGGCCTACTGCATCTTTACCTCGGGCTCCACCGGCACGCCCAAGGGGGCGATGGTGGCCCACGCAGGCATGCTCAACAACATGCTCGGCAAGGTGCCCGGCCTGGGCCTGAATGAAGATGACGTGATCGCCCAGAGCGCGCCGCAGTGCTTCGACATCTCCGTCTGGCAGACCCTCGCCGGCCTGGTGCTGGGGGCGCGCACGGTGATTCTCGGCGACTGCGTGATGCAGAACCCCGAGGCCCTGGCCGAGGCCATCGCTCGCCATGGCGTGAGCATTCTCGAAGCGGTGCCGTCGCTGATGCAGAGCCTGCTCGAGGCGGGCCTGGAGCGCACGGCACTGCGCTGGGTATTGGCCACTGGCGAGGCGCTGCCACCGGCGCTGGCACGGCGCTGGTTCGAGCGCTACCCCGGCATCCCGCTGATGAACGCCTACGGGCCGGCCGAATGCTCCGACGACGTGGCCTTCCATCCGCTCACCGAGCGCCTGGCCCAGGCGCGCAGCAGTGTGCCGATTGGTCGCGCCACCCTGAACAACCGTCTGTACCTGCTCGATACCGAATTGCAACCGGTGCCGCGCGGTGCGGTGGGTGAAATCTTCGTCGCCGGCGTGGGGGTTGGCCGTGGCTATATGGCCGACCCGGCACGCACGGCGGCGGTGTTTTTGCCCGACCCCATTGCCAACGACGGCAGCCGCCTGTATCGCACCGGCGATCTGGCGCGTTTCCTGGCCAATGGCGAGCTGGAGTACGTCGGTCGTACCGACCACCAGGTGAAGATTCGCGGCCACCGTATTGAGCTGGACGAGATCGAAGCCTGCCTGACCCGTTACCCCGGCGTGCGTGAGGCGGTGCTGCTGGCCCGTGACGACCAGCAGCGCGCCAAGGTGCTGGTCGCCTACCTGGTGGCCGAGCCGCAGCCCTCCATCGAGGCGCTGCGCGAGTTCGTTACCGCCAACCTGCCGCCCTACATGCTGCCCAGCGCTTTCATGCTGCTCGAGCGCATGCCGCTCAACGCCAACGGCAAGATCGACCGCAAGGCCCTGCCGGCGCCCGACTTCGCCGCGCAGAGCGAGGCGCGCTACGTGGCGCCACGCAGTGAGCTGCACGCGCAGTTGGCCGAAGCCTGGCAGGGCGTGCTGGGGCTCGCGCGGGTCGGCATTGAGGATCACTTCTTCGAGCTGGGCGGGCATTCGCTGCTGGCCACGCAACTGATCGGCCAGATCGGCAAGCTCAGCGGCAAGGACCTGCCCCTGCGTGTGGTTTTTGAGCGCCCGACCATCGCCGCCATGGCCGAGTGGCTGGAACAACAGCAGGCCAGCGAGAAAACCACGCCGATGCGCCTGCCGCGTCCGCAGACCCTACCGTTGTCGTTCGCCCAGCAGCGCTTGTGGTTCCTCCAGCAACTGCAGCCGCAAAGCCCGGCCTACAACCTGGCCGGCGCGGTGCGCCTGAGCGGCGACCTGCATGTCGCTGACCTGCAGGCCGCTTTGCAGGCCCTGGTCGATCAGCACGAAGTCCTGCGTACCCGTTTCGTCAGCGATGGCGGTGAACCGTCGCAGGTCATACTCGCCAAGGCCGAGCTGGCCTTGCCGCTGATCGAGGTGGCCAGCGAGGCGCAGTTGCACGACCTGCTGCGCCAGGACGCGATGACTCCGTTTGCCCTGGACAGCGCGCCGCTGCTGCGTGCGTGCCTGTATCGCCTCGGGCCGCAGGCGCACGTGCTGGCGCTCAATTGCCACCATATCGCCGCCGATGGCTGGTCGCTGCAACTGATCATCGACGGGCTTTGCAGCCATTACCGCGAGCTGCGCCAGGGGCGTAAACCGGCGTTGGCCGAGGCGCCGATGCAGTACGCCGACTATGCCCTGTGGCAACGCCAGTGGATGGACAGCGCCGCCTGCCAGGACGAGCTGGCCTACTGGCGCGAGCAGTTGTCCGGCGAATTGCCGGTGCTCGAGCTGGCCGCCGACTTCCCCCGGCCGGCCCATGCCAGCCAGGCCGGCGGGCGCGTCGAGCAACGCCTGCCGGATGCGCTGGCGGCGCGCGTGCGGGCATTCAGCGCGAGCCACGGCTGGAGCAACTTCATCCCCATGCTCTGCGCCTTCCAGCTGCTGCTGCGCAGCCGCAGCGGCGAGCACGACATCCTCGTCGGGGTGCCGGCCGCCAACCGCCATCACGCGGCGTTGCAGCCGTTGGTGGGCTGCTTCGTCAATACCCTGGTCTATCGCCAGAAGCTCTCCGGCACGGCCAGCCTGCTGCAACTGATGCGCCAATTGCAGGCGCTGTCCGTGGCGGTGCAGTCACATCAGGACCTGCCCTTCGATTACCTGATCGAACAGCTCGGCGTGGCCCGCCAGGTCAGCTACAACCCGTTGTTCCAGGCCATGTTCAACTACTTCCCGGGCCATGCCCTGGAGCGTTTCGAGCTGACCGAGCTGATCGCCGAGCCGCTCGACAATCGCCCGGACAGCGCCCTGTGCGACCTGCATCTGGACGTGCGCGACAGCGAACACGGCATTGCCCTGAGCCTGCAGTACAGCAGCGAGCTGTTCGGCGAGCAGACCGTGCAGGCGATGCTCGAGCAGTATCTGGCGCTGCTCGATGCCGTGCTCGAACAACCGCAGCAGGTACTGGGCGAACTCGCCTGGCAGCCCGAGCAGCGCGCGCTGGCGCGCTTGCACGGTGAGGCCGTGGAGGGTCGGGAAGACATCCTGCAGGCCTTTGCACGGCAGGTCGCCGGGCAGCCCGAAGCCATCGCCGTGCAGGCCGGCGAACAGCGCCTGAGCTATGCCGACCTGAACCAGGCGGCCGAACGCTTGGCCGCTGCCTTGCAGGCCCGTGGCGTCGGCGCCGAGGATCGTGTGGCCCTGCGCCTGCCGCGCGATGCGCGGCTGCCCATGGCCATGCTGGCCATTCTCAAGGCTGGCGCCGCCTACGTGCCGCTGGCCGAGGACACCCCGGCCGAGCGTGGCCGTTACATCCTTGCCCATGCGCAGCCGCGGTTGTGCCTGACCAATGCCGAGGCCCTGGCGGAGCTGGCAGAGTGGGGCAGTGCCGTCGAACTGCTGGATATCGATGCGCTGACCACCCCCGAGCCCTACCGCTCGCCGAGCGTGCATCCTGCCCAGCTCGCCTACGTGCTCTATACCTCCGGTTCCACCGGCCAGCCCAAGGGCGTGGCCATCGCCCGTGGCAACTTGATGAACCTCATGCTCGGCGTGCAGCAGGTGCTGCCATTGACGGCGCAGGACAGGGTGCTGGCGCTGACCACAGCGACCTTCGATATCGCCATCCTCGAGCTGCTGCTGCCGCTGAGTCGCGGGGCCATCATCCTGCTCGCCGACCGTGAGCAGGCACGCGACCCGCGCGCCCTCGACCGCCTGATCGAGGCCGGCCAGCCGACCGTAATGCAGGCCACCCCCGCCACCTGGCGCATGTTGGTGGCGCACACCGGGCGCAGTTGGCAGGGCGTGCGCGCCATTTCCGGTGGCGAGGCCCTGCCGTGTGCATTGGCCGAGGCCATGGAGCAGCGTGGTGCCCAGGTGATCAACGGTTATGGGCCGACCGAGGCCACCGTCTACAGCACCTTCGAGCCGCGTCAGGGCGAGAGCGGCGGGGCGGAGGTGCCGATCGGCCGGCCGCTGGTCAATACCGCCGCCTATGTGCTGGACGCCGACTTGCAACCCGTGGCGCCAGGCGTTTCCGGCGAGCTGTACCTGGCGGGTGCCAACCTGGGGCGTGGCTACTTCGCCGCGCCTGCCCTGAGTGCGGCGAGCTTCCTGCCTGATCCTTTTGTGCCGGGGGCGCGCATGTACCGCACCGGCGACCGTGTGCGACGCAACGCCAAAGGCAGCCTGGACTACCAGGGGCGCCTGGATTTTCAGGTCAAGCTGCGTGGCTTCCGTATCGAGCTGGGCGAGATCGAGGCCTTGCTGGCGCGGCTCAGTGGGGTGCGGGAAGCGGCCGTGGTGCTGCTCGGCAGCGGCGACGGCGCGCGCCTGGTGGCTTACTACTCGGTCACGCAGGCGGCGGATGCTGAACTGGACGACGCCGCGCTACGCGTGCAGCTGGCGCAGCACCTGCCGGATTACATGCTGCCGAGCCAGTTCGTGCGCCTGGACAGCTTGCCGTTGAGCCCCAGTGGCAAGGTCGAGCGCAAGGCGCTACCGGCGCCAACCCAACATGAAGGTCAGCGCGACGGCGAGCCGAGCAAACCCTGGGAGGCGCCACTGGCCGAACTGTGGTGCGAGCTGCTCGGTTGCAACGCGGTTGGCGCCGGCGACAATTTCTTCGCCCTCGGCGGCCATTCGCTGCTGGCGGCACGGCTGGTGGCGCGCATCGCCGAGCGCTACGAGCGGCAACTGCCGCTGCGCAGCGTGTTCGAGTGCCCGACCCTGGGTGAACTGGCGGCCAGCCTGGCCACTGCCGAGGGCGCAGGCGAGAGCATCCTGCGGCCATTCGGCGAGGCGCCGGCGCCGCTGCACTTCACCCAGCAGCGGCTGTGGTTCCTCGACCGCTTGCAGGGCGATACCCAGGCCTACCACCTGTCACTGGCCATGCACCTGCGCGGTACGCTGCAAGCCGAAGTCCTGGAACGCGCGTTGGCACAATTGGTGGCGCGCCAGCACAGCCTGCGTAGCGTGTTCAGCGAGACGCAAGCAGGCGCGCGTCAGCAGGTCGTGCAGTTGCACGGCAGGCTGCTTCGCGTCGAACCCTTGCAACAGGATGTGCAGTCGCCGGCCTTCGCCCGCACCTTGAGCGAGGAAGCGCAGCGCGCCTTCGACCTGAGCGCAACGCCGCTGTGGCGGGTGCGGCTGTATCAGGGCGAAGGGCAGAGCGTGCTGCAGGCCACCTTGCACCACATCATCGCCGACGCCCGCTCGCTGGAGATCTTCTTCGATGAGCTGCAACGTCTTTACCAGGCCGAGCTGAGCGCAACCCAGGCGGCGTTGGCGCCGCTGCCGCTGCAGTTCAGCGATGTCGCCGCCAGTTGGCAGACGCCTGCCGGGCAGGCACGCATTGAAGCGCAGCTGGACTACTGGCGGCAGGCCCTGGCCGGCGAACCGCCGGTGCTGGACCTGCCCACCGACCTGCCACGTCCTGCCGAGCAGGGCTACCACGGGCGGCGCCTGCGTTTCGAGCTGCCCGTCGAGTTGGTCGAACGCCTGCGCAGCACCGCGCAGCGTCATGGCCTGACCGCCTTCGCGCCCCTGCTGGCAGCATGGAAAGTGCTGCTGGCCAGGCATTCGGGGCAGCGCGAGCTGTGGATCGGCCTGCCGGTGGCGCAGCGTCAGCAGGCGCACACCGACAACCTCATCGGCTATTTCGCCAGCACCCAGGTGCTGCGTAGCCAGATCGACCCACTGCAATCCGTGGCCTCGTTCTGGCAGGCGTTGCAAGCCACCCACCTGACCGCGCAGCAGCACGGCGACGTGCCCTTCGAGCGGCTGGTGGAGGCTTTGCAGGTACGCCGCGATCTCAGCCATACGCCGCTGTTCCAGGCGCTGTTCAACCTGATCCAGCGCGATGACGTAGCGGCGGTCGGCCAGAGTTTTGCCGGCCTGCCGGCGCAGCGCCTGAATGTCGAGAGCGACAGCGCCCTGGTGGACATCGGCCTGCATATCGAGCAGCACGGCAGCGCCTGGCACTGCGTGCTGGAGTACAACACCGAGCTGTTCGTCGCCGGCACCATGCAACGCTATGCCGACGAGTACTGTCACCTGCTCGACGGCATGCTGGCGCGGCCCGAGGCGCGGCTGTGGGATATCGACCTGGCAAATGCCGATCATGCCCTGACACGCCGCACGTGGAACCTGCCGGCGCATGCGCTGAGCGAGACGCAGGATCTGATCGCGCGCTTCGAGCGCCAGGTCCTGCGCACCCCGGATGCGCTGGCCGTGGATTGCCAGGAGCAACGCTACAGCTATGCCCAGCTCAATGCCTTGAGCAACCGCCTGGCCCACTGGCTGCGCGCCCAGGGTGTCGGCTGCGACGATCTGGTCGCGCTGTGCCTGACCCGTGGCCCGTGGCTGCTGCCCAGCATCCTGGCGATCCACAAGGCGGGCGCGGCCTACTTGCCGCTGGATCCGCAGCAACCGGGCGAACGGCTGCGCTTCATCATCGAGCATGCGCGGCCGCAGCTGGTGCTCAGCGAGCACGCCTGCGCCGACGTGCTCGGCAGTGTCGACAGCCTGGCCGTCGACCACCTGCCGCTGGACGAACAGCCGGCACACGACCTGGCATTACCGGTGTCGCCGCTGCAGCGGGCCTACGTGATCTACACCTCGGGTTCCACCGGCACGCCGAAGGGCGTACAGGTGACCCGTGGCAACCTGAGCAACCTGCTTGCCGGCCTTGACCGCCAGTTGCCGCTGACGGCCGAGGATGTCTGGCTGGCCAGCACCACCTACGCCTTCGATATGTGCAAGCCGGAGCTGTTCCTGCCGCTGCTCAAGGGTGCGGCCATCCTCCTGGCGCGTCGCGAGCAGGTGGTCGATGGACACCGCCTGTTCGATCTGCTGCGCCGTGCCACGGTGTTCCAGGCCACCCCGGCCGGCTGGCAGATCCTGCTGGAAACCGGGCGTGACGACTGGCCGGCCCTGCGCGGCCTGATCGGCGGCGAAGCGGTGCCGGCTGAACTGGTGAGTGTGCTGCAGGCCAAGGGGGTGAAGCTGATCAACGCCTATGGCCCGACGGAAACCACCGTCTGGTCGACCACCCAGGCGCTGCGGGAAGTACCGGCCGGTGTCGCCGATATCGGCATGCCGCTGCTCAACACCCGTTGCTACGTGCTCGACGAATGCCTGCGGCCAGTGCCGCAGGGCAGCACCGGCGAGCTGTATATCGCCGGCAGCGGAGTCACCCGTGGTTACCAGCGGGCGCCGGCGATCACCGCAGCGGCGTACCTGCCCGATCCGTTCGCCAGCGAGCCTGGCAGCCGCATGTACCGCACCGGCGACCTGGTGCATCGACGCAGCGATGGGCACCTGGCCTATGTCGGCCGCGCCGATTTCCAGGTCAAGGTGCGTGGTTTCCGCATCGAGCCGGGTGAGATCGAATCGCTGCTGCGCCGTTACCCCGGGGTTGAAGAGGCGGTGGTCATGCTCGATGCGCGCAACCACAGCTTCTTCGCCTGGCTGCAGGCCGCGAGCCCGGTCGACGAGGTGGCGCTGCGCCGTCATCTGGAAAGCCTGCTACCCGCCTACATGGTGCCGGCCGGCTTCATCCAGGTGCAGCGTTTCGCCCTTAATGCCAACGGCAAGATCGACCGCAAGGCCCTGCCGGCGCCGCAAGCGCAGGTCGAGCAAGGCGTGGCGCCGCGTACGGCGCTGGAGCGTGAACTGGCCGAGCTGTGGCAGGAGCTACTCGATCTGCCGCAGGTCGGCGTGCTCACCAGCTTCTTCGAACTCGGTGGCCATTCGCTGCTGGCGATGCGCCTGATGACCCGGGTGGAGAGCCGCTTCGGCGTGAAGGTCGAGTTGCGCAGCCTGTTCCATAATCCGACCATTTCCGGCTTGGCCGAACAGATCGAAAACCCGCAGCGGCCTTCGACCGACCAGGCACTGGATGAGATGCAGCGTTTGCTGGCAGAGATGGAAGACTGAAGATGACTGTGACCAACCAACAGGCCTTTATCGAGATCGCCCAGCGCCTGGCCTCACTGCCGGCGGACAAGAAGCAACTGTTCCGCCAACGCCTGGCCGAGAAGGGCATCGATAGCTGGCGCCTGCCCATCGTCCCGGCCGCTGGCGGGGAGGGTGCAGCGGTGCCGCTGGCCCATGCGCAACTGCGTTTTCTCTCGGCCGAGGCCCTGAGCAGCCGTGCGCTGTACAACCTCTGCTCGGTGCTGCGCTTCGATGGCCGTCTGGACCTGGCGTGCCTGCAGCAGGCCATGCAGCAACTGGTGGAGCGGCACACAATCCTGCGCACCCGCTACGTGGCCGATGCCGGAGGCCACTTGCAGGCGCACTGCGAGCCCTGGACGGCGGGCCTGCCGGCGGTCGAGCCGCTACCCCGCGAGGCGCTCGCCGACCCGCAGCAATGGTGCGCCGACGAGTACGCCCGGCAACTGGCCGAGCCCTTCGACCTGAGCCGTGAAGTGCCATGGCGCTGGCGCGCGTTCAGCGGTGCCGAGGACAGCACCTGGCTGTTCTTCACCATCCACCACGTCGCCTACGACGCGTGGTCGGCCCAGCAACTGACCCGCGAGCTGGCCGACGGCTACCGTGCCTTGAGCCTGGGCGTGCCAGCCCGGTTGCCGCCGCTAGACATCCAATACGCCGACTATGCCGCCTGGGAGCACGAGTGGCTGACCAGCGACGCCTGCCGCCAGCAACTCGATTACTGGTGCAGCCAGTTGGCCGATGCGCCCGCTGCGCTGGCCTTGCCCTGCGATCATCCGCGTCCGCCCGCCAACCAGCGTCGCCATAGCGGCGCGGTACGGGTGCGCGAATTGCCGGCTGACGTATCGGCGCAGGTGGACAGGGCCATCCGCGAGCAGGGCGTGACCCTGTACATCTTTGGCCTGACCGCTTTCGCCTGCCTGCTGGCGCGCTACAGCGGCGAGCGTGACCTGTGCCTGGGTACATCGGTGGCGCAACGCGATCGCCCCGAGCTGGCGCCGCTGATCGGGCCGCTGCTCAACACCCTGGTGATTCGCCAGCGCCTGGAGGACGACCCGGACTTTCGCAGCGCCCTGCTGCGCACCCGCGACAGCGTGGCGGCGGCGTTCGACCAGCAGACCCTGCCGTATGAAAAGATCCTCGAAGCCCTCGACCGGCCGCGTTCCAGCCCGCTGTTCCAGGCCATGTTCGTGCAGGTCGAATTGCCGGAAAGCCGCACCCTGAGCCTGCCGGGGGTGACCGTCGAGGTGCTTGACCCGCCGCAGCGCCATGCCCGTTTCGATCTCACCCTGCGTCTGCTGCGTTGCGCCGACCAGCGCCTGCGCTGCGAGCTGGAATACAGCGATGAGCTGTTCGAGGCGGCCACCATCGAGCAACTGCTCGACGATCTGCAGGCCATCCTGCAGGAGGCATCAGTCAATCCCGGGCAGCGCTTGTCGGCACTGCGCCTGGCCTCGCCGGGCAGCGAACTGCAGGGCCCCGCGCTGGGCGCCAGCCCTGAACCGCTGGATCGACAGGTGCAGCAGTGGGCCGCGCGCACGCCGCAGGCGCCCGCCCTGTGCGATACGCGGCAGTCGCTGGCCTACGGCGATCTGGCCAATGCCGTGCAGGCACTGGCGCTGCGCCTGGCCGAGCAGCACGTCGGCCCCGGCCAGGTAGTCGCGCTGTGCATGCCGCGCAGCGCCGAGCAGGTGCTGGCGATGCTGGCCTGCTGGCAACGGGGGGCGACCTGCCTGTTCCTCGACCCGGCGCAGCCCGTGCAGCGCTTGCAGCAACTGCTTGAAAGCAGCGCGGCGAGCCTGCTGCTGACCCTGGCCGAGGCGCCAGCGCTGAACGGCGCGGTCGCGCGTCTGCAACTGAGCGCCGCCGATCTCGCCGCCCCCGCACCGTGCCAACCTGTGCCCAGCCTTAGCCAGCCCGAGCAGGCCGCGTACCTGATCTACACCTCGGGCTCCACCGGCCAGCCCAAGGGGGTGCTGGTCAGCCATGCCAACCTGGCGCATTACGCCGCTGCCGTCAGCCAGCGCCTGCAGGCCAGCGCCGGCAGCCGTTGGGCGACCCTGGCCACGGTCGCCGCCGACCTCGGCCTGACCTGCGTCTTCGCCGCCTTGCACTCAGGTGATCCGCTGATCCTGCCGGAGGCTGCGCTGGCCTTCGATCCACCTGGCTGGGCCGATTTTCTGGCCCAACATCCCGTGGACTGCCTGAAGATCGCCCCATCGCATTTGCGTGGCCTGCTGGCGCTGGACGATGCCCGGCGGGTACTGCCGCGGCAGTTGCTGATCCTGGGCGGTGAAGGCTTCGATGCGGCGCTGTTCGCGCGCATCCGCGAACTGGCGCCGCAGCTGCGCGTGTTCAACCATTACGGCCCGTCGGAAACCACCATCGGTGTGGTCTGTGGCGAGGTGACGGAGGCCGGGCAGGGCGCTTACCTGCCGCTGGGCCAGCCATTGGCCGGTGCCGAGCTGCGTATCGTCGATGCGGCGGGCCAGCCCGTGCCGCGCGGCGTGGCGGGCGAGTTGCTGATCGGTGGCCCCCAGGTCGCGCTGGGCTACCTGGGCCAGCCGCACGTCACTGCCGCCGCCTTCATCGATGACGCAGGGCAGCGTTTCTACCGCAGCGGTGATCGGGTACGCCTGGATCATCATGGGCGTCTGGCGTTCCTAGGGCGCCAGGACGATCAGGTGAAGATTCGCGGTTTCCGCGTCGAGCCCGGTGAGGTCAGTGCCTGGCTGAGCCGGCAATCGCGGGTACGCGAAGCCGTTGTGCTGGCACGCGAGATTCAGGGACGCATGCAACTGGTGGCCTATTTCGCGCCGCGCCTGACCCCGGACGAACTGAGCGCCATCCAGGCGCAGGCCCGGGCGCAATTGCCCGAACCGCTGCAGCCGGCGTACTGGTCGAGCCTGGATGCCTTGCCGCTGACCGCCAATGGCAAGCTGGATCGGCGTGCCTTGCCCGAGCCTGAAACCGACGTGGCGGTGGACGAGGGCGGGCAGGCGCCCCAGGGCGTCAGCGAGCAATTGCTGGCCCGGCTGTGGTGCCAGGTGCTCGGCTGCGCCGCGGTCACTCGCCAGGACGATTTCTTCGCCCTCGGCGGCGATTCGATTCTCAGCTTGCAGCTGATCGGCCTCGCCGCGCGCGAAGGGCTCCGGCTGCAGCCGCGCGACGTGCTGGAACAGCCGACCCTGGCGGCCATGGCAGCCAGTGCCGACTGCCGCGCGCAGCCGCGTCTGGCCAGTATTCTGGCGGCCTTCCGCGAACTGCTGGGCCAGCCGCAACTGGGGCTGGACGATGACTTCTTCGCCGCGGGTGGCGATTCGATTCTCAGCCTGCAACTGATCGCCCGGCTGCGCCAGGCCGACCTGCGCCTGATGCCGCGCCAGTTGCTGGAAAACCCCACGCCGCGGCAACTGGCGGCCGCGCTGGAGCCGGCGCCTGCCACCCGCAACGAGCCGGCAGAGACGTCGCCAGCGTTGGCCAGCACGGTGGCGCGGCTGTCCCATGCCCAGGAGCGGCTGTGGTTCATGCAGCAGCTCGAACCCGACACCACCGCCTACAACGTCACGCAACTGCTGGTCTTGCAGGGTGAACTGCACGTGCCACGCCTGCGCAGCGCCTGCCTGAGCCTGATCGAACGTCACGAAGCCCTGCGCTGCCGTTTCTTCGAGGACAACGGGCAGGTGCGCCAGCGCCTGGTGGAAACGCCCGAGGCCAGCTTCGCCCTGCACGATCTGCGCGCATCGCCGGCAGATGCACGGGAGGCCGCGATTGCCCTGGCCGCGCAGCGGGTCTTCGACCTGGCCCAGGGGCCGCTGGTGGCCATCGACCTGTTCCAGTTCGCTGAAGACGACTATCGCCTGCTGTTCAACGCCCACCATATCGCCGTGGATGGCTGGTCCATGGGGCTGCTGGTGCAGGATCTGGCCGCTCTTTATGAGGGCCGTCAGTCCGCGCCCGGAACGGGCCTTTTGCAAGTGATCGAAGCGCAGCGCCAGGCGCTGGAAGGGGATGCCGGCCAGGTACTGCTCGATTACTGGCAGCAGCGCCTGCAGGGCTTGAGTGACGAGCCGCTGGCCCTCAGCGAAAGCCCGCGCCCGGCAGTGCAGGCGTATGCCGGCGCGCGTGAGCAGTTCCCGTTACCCGGCGAGCTGACCTCGGCAATCGCGGCCCGTGCCAAGCAGCTTGGGGTCACCCCCTTCGTGCTGTATTTCGCCGCGCAGCAACTGCTGCTGTGGAAACACGCCGGGCGCCGCGATTTCGCCATCGGCCTGCCGGTGTCCGGGCGTGAGTCGGCGGACAGCCAGGCGCTGGTGGGTCTGTTCGTCAACACCCTGGCCTACCGCGTGCAGCTTGATGGGCTGGAAAGCCTGGAGCATTTTCTGCGGCGCCTTGGCCAGCGCCTGGCGGATGACCGGGCCCATGAGCAATTGCCGTTCGAGCGTCTGCTCGACGTGCTCCAGGTCGAGCGCAGCCTCGACCGCACGCCATTGTTCCAGGCCATGTTCAACTACCAGGTCGATCACCTCGGCGAGCGCAATCTGCAACTGCCGGGCGTCACGGTAGCGCCCCTGGTATTGCCGCAGGGGGCGATCAGCGCCAAGTTCGACCTGACCTTCAATGTGTTCAGCCAGGGCCGCGGCGATGAGGCCAGCAGCCAACTGATCGTCGAGTACGCCACCGCGCTGTTCGACCCGGCCCGCATCCAGTGCCTGGTGGACGACTACCTGGGTGTGCTGGCCAGCCTGGCGCATCTCGATCTGCAGCAGCCGCTGCTGACGCTGCCACTGCGCTCGGTACAACGCCTGCACAGCGCGGGCGACGCTGCCGAGCTGGGCGTCGAGGCGGATTTCGTGACCCGCTTCGAGGTTCAGGCCGCCTTGCATCCTGAGCGCACCGCCGTGTTCTGCCGCGACCAACAACTGAGCTACGGGCAGTTGCAGGCACAGGCCAACCAGCTTGCGCACTGGTTGTTGGCGCAAGGTGTGACGACGGAGTCCACAATCGCCTTCTGCCTGCCGCGCGACGAGCGCCTGCTGGTCTGCCTGCTGGGCATCCAGAAGGCCGGGGCGCAGTACCTGCCGCTCGATCCGAGCCATCCGCCTGCGCGGCAGGCGGCCATCGTGCAGCGGGCGCGGCCGCATCTGCTGCTGTGCGACCTTCAGGATGAGCATTTCCCGGACACGTTGCGCTGCCAGCTCTGGCAGGACCTGGCGTTGCAGGCGCAGCCGATCGATGCACCGGCGCTGCCCAGGCACCTGCAGCAACTGGCCTACACGCTCTACACCTCCGGCTCCACCGGGCAGCCCAAGGGCGTGCAGATCAGCCGGGGCAACTTTGCCAACTTCCTGTTGGCGATGGAGCGCGCCTTGCCGCTGGACGGCGTGCAGCGCTACCTGGCTCTGACCACCGTGACCTTCGATATCAGCGGCCTGGAACTGTGCCTGCCGTTGGTGCGCGGTGGCAGCGTGGTCCTCGCCGATGACGAGCAACGCCAGGACCCGCTGCTGCTGGCGCAGTTGATCCGTGAGCGGGCGGTGGAGCTGATCCAGGCCACCCCGGCGACCTGGGCCATGCTGCTGCAGGGCGATCGCCAGGTGCTGGCCGGGCGGGTCGCCCTGGCCGGCGGCGAGGCCCTGCCGGCAGAAATGGCCAGCGAGCTGAAGCCGCTCGTCGGCTGCCTGATCAACGTCTACGGGCCAACCGAAACCAGCGTCTGGTCGACCTGTACGTCGGTGGAGGCGCTGCATCAGCCGGTGGTGCCGATTGGCCGGCCGCTGCTCAACACGCGCTGCCATGTGCTCGACGAGTTCCTCTGTGAGGTTCCGCCAGGCCGTGTCGGCGAGCTGTATATCGCAGGCCTTGGGCTGGCCCGTGGTTATGCCGGGCAGCCGGCGCTCAGCGCCGAGCGTTTCATCCCCGACCCGTTCGGCGGCGCTGGCGGGCGCCTGTACCGCACCGGCGATGTGGCCCGCTGGCAGGCCGATGGGCAGTTGTATTACCTGGGCCGCAGCGACGATCAGATCAAGCTGCGCGGCTTCCGCATCGAGCTGGGCGAGATCGAGGCGGCGCTGCTCGGTCACCCGGGGGTCGCCCAGGCGGTGGTGGCGGTGCAGGGTGAGCACCTGGCCGCGTTCTGGGTTGCCAGTCTGGCTGGCGAGCCGAGCGCAGACGAGTTGCGTGAACATCTGCAGGCACGTCTGCCGGTGTATATGCTGCCAACTCACCTGCAAGCGCTGCCGGCATTGCCGCTCAACAGCAACGGCAAGGTGGATCGCCAGCAATTGCCGCAGTTGCGCAACCGGCAGCAGGCGGCAGCCGGCAGCGCGCAGCGGCCGATGAGCGCCAGCGAGGCCCTGCTGAGCGAGATCTGGGGCCAGGTGCTGCAGCTTGATCAGGTGCCGCTCGATGGGCATTTCTTCCAGCTCGGCGGGCACTCGCTGATGGCCGCGCAGGTGCGTTCGCGGTTGCGCGAGCAGGGCTTCGAGGTGCCGCTGCGCTGGCTGTTCGAGACGCCTTCGCTGACGGAGCTGGCGGCGCGCGTGGAAACCCAGGCCACCGCCATCGACCCGGCTGGATTGAACATCGCGCGGGTCGATCAGCACATCGACCAGCCGCTGTCGCCTGCGCAGCAACGGGCCTGGCTGATGCAGCAACTGCAGCCGAGCGACAGCAGCTTCAACATGAGCAGCAACGTGCGCCTGCGTGGCGCCCTCGATACCCAGGCGTTGCAGCGGGCCTTGCAGCGTGTGATACGGCGCCATGCGATCCTGCGCACCACCTACCATCAGCAGCAGGGCGAGGCGCGCCAGCGCATCCAGGCGGATTCTGCGTTGACGCTGCAACTGGCGACCCTGAGCCAGGCGCAGTGGGCGCAGGCTGAACATGAGATGGCCACGCGACCGTTCGACCTGAGCGTTGAGGCGCCGCTGCGCGCGGTGCTGTATCGCTTGGGCGAGCAGGAGCATGTGCTGCAACTGGTGCTGCACCATATCGCCTCCGACGGCTGGTCCGGCTCGGTGCTGATCGGTGAGCTGGTCGAAGGCTATGAGGCCTACAGCCAGGGCCGGCTGCCCGTGGAGCGCGAACTGGCGATCCAGTACGTCGACTATGCCGCCTGGCAGGTTTCAGCGGCGCTGCGCGCCCGTCAGCGCCAGGGCCAGCAGTTCTGGCAACGTACCCTGGCCGGCGTACCGAGCCAGGTGCCGTTGCCGTTCGACTTCCCGCGCGGCGAGCGCGATAGCGGCGGTGGCGCGGCCTTGGACTTCCAGTTGCCGGCGGCGACGCTGGCACGCCTGGAGGCCTTGCAGCGTGACAGCGGCTTGTCGCTGTTCATGTTGCTGCTGACCGTCTATGCCGCCGTGCTGCAGCGCGAAACCCAGGGCCGCGATCTGGTCATCGGCACCGACGTGGCCAACCGCGAACACCCGGCTACCGAGGCGCTGATCGGCTTCTTCGTCAACCTGCTGGCGTTGCGAATTCGCCTGCAACCGGAGCTGAGCTTCCGTGAGCAGGCGGTATTGGTGCGCGATGTCTGCCTGGATGCCTTCGCCTGGCAAGACACACCGTTCGAGCAGGTGGTGGAATGTCTCGACCTGCCGCGTGTGGCCAACCAGCATCCGTTGCTGCAGACCCTTTTCGTGCTGGACAACACGCCGCGTCAGCCGCGCCGCCTCGGCAACCTCGAGGTCACGCCGCTGAGCCGTGAACAACAACACTCCAAGTTCGATATGGCGCTGTTCGCCGCTGCCGACGGCGATGCCCTCAGCCTGCGCTGGGTGTATCGCACCAGCCTGTTCCGCCCAGCCACCATCGAGCGTTTGCGCGACAGCTTCCTGGCGCTGCTCGATGCTGCGTTGGGTGCGCCGGACAGCCCCATCGATGCCTTACCTCTGCCTTCCAAGGGAGCCGCTGCCATGTCCACCACCACGGACAACCCGCTGCAACGCAAGATGAGCAAACTCGGCAAGCTGCGCCAGAATGGCCCGGCTGCTGCGGCCACACCGATCGAAACCCGGCCGCTGCGTGCCGGCTCCAGCTTCCCCCTGCTGGTGCAACTGCGCGAGCGCGAGCTGGCCCCCGCCGTGTGGGCCGAGAACCATCGCGAGCAGGTGGAAGGCTGGCTGCGCGAGCACGGCGGGATTCTCTTCCGTGGTTTCGATCTGCCGACCCCGGCGGACTTTGAGCAGTTCTGCCAGGCGTTGTGCCCGCAGCTGTACGGCGAGTACGGCGATCTGCCGAAGAAGGAGGGCGGCAACAAGATCTACAAGTCCACGCCCTATCCGAAGGACCGCATGATCATGTTCCACAACGAGAGCGCTCATCAGCATCGCTGGCCGCGCCGACAGTGGTTCTATTGCGAGACGCCGGCCACCAGCGGTGGGGCCACGCCCATCGTCGACAGCCGTGAGGTGTACCGCGAGCTGCCGGCCTGGCTGCAGGTCAAGCTGCGTCGCAAGCAACTGATGTACGTGCGCAATTTCAGCGCCAGCCTGGATGTCAGTTGGCAGCACTTCTTCCAGACTGAGGAGCGTGCCGAGGCCGAGCGCATCTGCCGTGAGGGCGGGATCGAGTTCGAGTGGCGCGGCGCCAACCAATTGCACACGCGCCAGGTGTGTCCGGCGGTGATCCTCCACCCGCTGACCGGCGATGCCAGCTTCTTCAACCAGATCCAGCTCTACCATCCGGCGTTTCTCGATGCCGATATCCGTGAGCAATTCCTCAAGGGGCGCGATAGCGTCATGCCCCGGCAGGTGTTCTACGGTGATGGCAGCGAACTGGAAGAGGCTGCCATCGAGGCGATCAATGCCGCTTACGAGCGTTGTGCGGTGCGCTTCGACTGGCAGCGCGGCGATGTGGTGATGCTCGACAATATGCTCGCCGCCCATGCCCGCGACCCCTTCGAGGGCGAGCGGCGCATCGTCGTCGCCATGGGCGACATCTACCGCCGCGATCAGGTCGCGGCCGCACCGGCTACGGCTGAGGAAAACCCTCTGGAGATGACACCATGATGGATCTTGGCCTGCCTCTGTCCCCGGCCCAGAAGCAATTGGCCGAGGCCAACCCGCAGGCGTACCGCTGGGTGCGCATGACGCTCGCCGGCGTTGCGCCGGAGCGGGTCGAACAGCGTCTGCGTGACACCCTGGGCCGACACGATGCGCTGCGCCTGCGTTATCAGCGCCCGCTCGGCGCCACTGGCCTGCGCCAGCGCGTGGCCGAGCCGGGCGAGTTGCGCCTGGACTGGCACCAGGCGGGTGCCGGCACCGATGCGACGGCCTGGCAGCGCGACGCCCAGGCCCAGTGCCAGGCGCAGCAGCCCGACCTGCTGGCCTGGTGGCGCGACGAGCAGCTATGGCTGGCGCTGCCGGCCTGCTCCCTGGATCTGCGCAGCCTTGAGCAACTGCGCCGTGAGCTGCTGGGGCAGGGCGCGGCACTTGAGGCCGAGCCGATGCAGTACAGCGACTACGCCGAGTGGATCGCCGGCCTGCAACTGGACGAGGACGCCGAGCAGGGCGTGCAGTTCTGGCGCAACCTGGCCCTGCAGGAGGTGCCGGGGCTGCGCCTGATCGAACGCTATGGCATGGCCAGCGGTGCCCGCGGCTGCGTGCAGCAGGCGCTCGAACCTGCACTGTGCAGTGCCGTGCAGGCACTGGCCGGGGGCGAGGGGTTGACCATCGAGCCTCTCGCCCTGGCAGCCTGGGGCGCCTTGCTCGGCCGCCTGAACGGTCAGCGTCATGCGCAGTTGGGCCTGCAGCACGACCCGCGTGACGACTATGAGGAACTGCAGGGCGCCTACGGGCTGTTCGAGCAAACGCTGCCCATGCAGGTGCATGTGTCCGAGCATGCCAGTTGGGTCAGCCTGGCCCGGCAACTGGCCCGGCAACTGGAAAGCGCCGTGCTCTGGCAGGAGTACCTCGGCCAGGCCGAGCTGCTGCCGGAGTGGCGCGCCAGCTACCAGGCCGGGCTGCGCGTGCAGCATCTGGCCGAGGTACAGGCACTGCAGGCCTTGTCCTTCGACACTCCGGTGGAACTGCAACTGCACTGGCTGCTGGATGAGTCCGGCCAGGGCCAGTTGGCGCTGGTGTACGACACCGGGTTGTATCGCCGTGAGCAGATGCAGCTCTTGCTGCGCCGTTACGTGCACTGGATCGGCCAACTGCTGCAGGCGCCGCAAGCGCCGCTGGACGGCCTGGATGCCTTGCTGACGGAGGAGGCGCAGCCCACAGTGACTGGCGAGGAACTGCCGGCGGACGTCGATATCGTCGAGCGCTTCCGTGCCCATGCGCGCCACCAGCCGCACAGCCCGGCGCTGCGCGATGGCCGGCAATTGTTGTCCTACGCCGAAGTGGATGCGCTGAGCGAACGGGTGGCCGGCAGCTTGCAGCAGGCCGGCGCTGGCCCTGACCAGGTGGTGGCGCTGCTGCTGCCGCGTGGCGCGCAGATGCTGGTCGCCATGCTGGCCTGCTTCAAGGCGGGCGCGGCCTATCTGCCGCTGGACCCGGCGCTGCCACCGCTGCGCCTGGCCAGCATTCTCGAGGATGCCAAACCTGCTGTTGTGCTGCACCTGGATGAGTCGAGCCTGGTCTGCGACGTGCCCAGCCTGGCCTGGTCGAGGGCCAGCAGCGCTGCACCACTCGCTGCACCGGTGACCAGCGCGCCGCAGCACCTGGCCTATGTGCTCTACACCTCGGGCACCAGCGGCAAGCCCAAGGGCGTGCAGATCGAGCAGGGGCAGCTACGCCACTACGCGAGCCAGATCACTCACGCGCTGGATCTGCCGGCAGGTGCTCACTACGGGCTGGTGTCGTCGCTGCTCGCCGACCTGGGCAATACCGTGCTTTACCCGGCCTGGCTGCAGGGCGGCTGCGTGCACCTGCTGAGCCAGGCCAGCGTCACCGATGCACAGGCCTTCGCCGAGGAACTGCGCGAGCATCCGCTGGATGTGCTGAAGATCGTTCCATCGCACCTTGAGGCATTGATCGGCGAGCATCCGCCGGAGGGTGTACTGCCGCGTCAGGTGCTGGTGCTTGGCGGCGAAGCGGTGGGCGAGAGCCTGCTGGCGCGGCTGGCACAGGCAGGGTCTGGTTGCCGCCTGTACAACCACTACGGGCCGAGCGAAACCACGGTCGGCGTGCTCTGGCGGGCCATCGACAGCGGGCAGGGGGCGAGCGGCACGGCCTTGAACCAGGTGCTCGGCAACAACCGCATCTATCTGCTCGACGAACAACAGCGCCCCGTGCCTTGCGGGCAGGCGGGCGAGTTGTGCGTGGCCGGGGCCAGTGTCGGCCGCGGCTACCTGGGGGATGTCGGCAGTTCGGCATTCGGCCAAGACCTGCGGTCCGGCGCGCGC
Organism: Pseudomonas sp. 28 E 9; assembly: GCF_900004785.1. NCBI lineage: Bacteria > Pseudomonadati > Pseudomonadota > Gammaproteobacteria > Pseudomonadales > Pseudomonadaceae > Pseudomonas > Pseudomonas sp. 28 E 9. The sequence goes on from NZ_CVTK01000040.1 coordinate 177,200, forward strand.
CTGTATCGCACCGGTGATCTGGCGTTGCGCCAGGCCGATGGCGCCTTGCGCATTCTCGGGCGCAATGATCAGCAGGTGAAGATTCGCGGTTTTCGTCTGGAGTTGGTGGAGGTCGAACAGGCGTTGCGCGGCCTGCCGGGTGTGCAGCAGGCGGCGGTGCTGCTTGATGGTGAGCGCCTGTTGGCCTTCGTTGTTGAGGAGCCAGGGCAGGGCAGGGCCGCGAACCTGCTGCGCGACGATCTGGCCCAACAACTGCCGGACTACATGCTGCCCGCCGGCATCTTCGCCCTGAAAACCCTGCCGCTGAACAGCAATGGCAAACTCGATCGCCAGGCGCTGCTGGAGCGTGCCCGGCAGCGCCTGCAAGGTGCGCGGGTGGCCCCGGTCGGCGAACTGGAAAGCGCCGTGCTGGAAATCTGGTGCCGCGTGCTGGGTGTCGAGGATCTCGGCGTGACCGACAACTTCTTCGCCACGGGCGGGCATTCCCTGGCGGCGATCAAGGTGGTGGCACTGATTCGCGAGCAACTGGGGCGCAATCCGCCAACTAATCTGCTGTTCGAACGGCAGACCGTGCGCGAACTGGTGCAGAGCCTCGATCAGGGCGCGAGTAGCGAGGGCTGGCAGGTGCTGAACGATGTGGCCGGTGAGGCGCCTGCCTTGCTCCTGGTCCATGGCGCGGAGGGCCACCTGAAAGACTACCGACCGTTGGTGGAGCACCTTGGCGAAACCCAGGCCGTTTATGGCCTGGCGGCATTTGACGAGGGGTGGGAAAGCAAGGATCTGGGCAGCCTGCTGCAGCGCTATGTGCAGAGCATTCCCGAGTCGCTCAAGCAGCGGCCGCTGGTGGTGCTGGGCTGGTGCCTGGCTTCGCGCCTGGCACTGCTGTTGATTGCGCACCTGCAATCAGCCGGCTTCACCATCAAGGCCTTGGCGACGGTGGATCATGATCCGCAGCGCAGCCTTGCAGGCGACGGCGACGAGGGTGGCCAGTTGCTCGCCGACCTGGTGTTCCTGTGTCGCACCCGTTCGCGGCCGCTTGGCGATACGTTGCGCGAGCGTCTGGCCCGGCAACTGGTCGATTGCGATTATGCCGAGGGCGTGACCCGCATGCTGGCCGACGCCGAGGTGCGTGAGCATTTGCAATCCCACGGCGCTGATGCCGAGTTGCAGGCCGTGATGGTGCGCTACCGGGCGATCAAGACGCGCCTGTACGAACAGGCCTTACCGGTGGTCGATGTGCCCATCTGGTTGTGGCGCAGCAATGCCCACGGTGATCTGCGTACACCCTGGCAGGCGCACACGCGCAAGGCGCTGCATTATCGCAGCCTGGATGTCGGCCATCATGCGATCGTTGCCGAGCCGCGCCTGAGTACGGATCTGTTGTCCTTGCTGGCGCCAAGCATTGCGCCGCAACACCCCGCCGAGAAGGTGTCGAACTGATGATGTTATTGAAGGAACTGCTGCATGATGCGCGCTGGCGCATTTTCCTGGCGGTGCTGTGCAGTGCCTTGAGTGCGGCCAGCAGCATTGGCCTGATCGGCTATATCAACCGCAGCCTGGAGCAGGGGCTGGATGACCTGAGCCAGGCGCTGGCGCTGTTCGCCGGCCTGCTGTTGCTGCTGTTCGTCAGCGGCACCCTGGCCCAGTGGCTGCTGGTGCAGATTGGCCATCGCCTGGTCTATCAGTTGCGCCTGCGCCTGGTGGGCAAAGTGCTGGGCACCGCCCTGGAGCGCATCGAGCGACTGGGCAGCTCGCGCATCTTCAATGCGCTGACCAAGGACGTGACCACCGTGGCCACGGCCTTCAAACAATTGCCGATCTCGCTGTACAACGGCTTGCTGCTGCTGGTTGGCCTGGCTTACATGGCCTGGCTGAGCCTGCCCTTTTTCGCCCTGACCCTGGTGGTGATCGCCTTCGGCGTGCTGCTCGACGTGCTGCTCGGGCGCAAGGTCAAGCGCCTGATGCAGCAGGTGCGGCAGCAGGACGACCGGTTGACCGAGCAGTTCGAGGCGACTATCAACGGCCGCTGCGAACTGGCCTTGAGCCGGGAACGTCGGCAGATGTTGTACAACCAGCGCCTGGAGCCGATCGCGCAGGCCTCGCTGCAGGCCTCGGTACGCGCCGATACCCTGTGGGCGATCAACCTGAACTGGACGTCGCTGCTGGTGTTCGTGCTGATCGGTACGCTGTTCTTCCTCGGTCAGGGCCTCGGGCTGCTGAGCCAGGAGGTGGTGGTGGGCTACGTGTTGGCGATCATGTTCCTGCGTACGCCGATCTCGATGATCCTCGATGCCGTTCCGGCGGTGATCCGCGGCCATGTGGCCTTGCAGGCCATCGATGACCTGGCCCTGGGCGAGACGGTGCACTTCAACATGCCGCCCAAGGCCGCCGAGCCTTTCCGTGAGTTGCGCCTGAGCAACGTGCAATACCGCTACCCCGGGCAGAGCGACGAATTCGCCTTCCAGCTGGGCCCCATCGATCTGCACGTTCGCCGTGGCGAACTGATCTTTATCGTCGGCGGCAATGGCAGCGGCAAGTCGACCCTGGCCAAATTGCTGACCGGGCTCTACCAGCCCAGCGAGGGTACGGTCGCGCTCAATGGCGTGACACTGGATGTCTCGAACAGCGAGTGGCACCGCGAGCATTTCGCGGCGATCTTCGCCGACTTCTATCTGTTCGCCGATGTGCTCGGTGAGAACGGCCAGCTCGATGGTCTGGAGGAGCGGGTCGATCACTATCTGCAACGCCTGGGGCTGGCACACAAGGTGCAGTTCGTCGATGGCCGCCTGTCCACCACGGCCCTTTCACAGGGGCAGCGCAAGCGCCTGGCCCTGCTGTTGCTGATGATGGAGGGTCGCGAGGTGCTGCTGCTCGACGAATGGGCGGCGGACCAGGACCCGGTGTTCCGCCATGTGTTCTACCACGAGCTGCTGCCCGAGTTGCAGGCGGCCGGGAAAACGGTCATCGCCATCACCCACGATGACCGCTACTTCGACGTGGCCGATCGCATCTACCGGCTTGATTACGGCCAGTTGGTGGACTATGACCACAGCAGCGAGAACCCTTTCCAGTTGGTCAGGTAGCCGCTTGGAGCGGCTTACTCGGGTGTTTTGTCGCGGTCGAGTGGGCAACTGCTGCAATAGCCGATGCCGGGCAGGCGGTAGCGAATGCAGCAAATACGGCGTAACCGCTGCGGCTCGTCAGCGCCGACGTCCTTGTAGTACACCGGGGCGAACAGCGGGTTGCGCCGGCCGTCGGGGCGCAGGCGGCTTTCCAGCACGGTTCTGGCCGGGGCTGCGCAATCGGACGTTGCCAATCGATGCTGTTCGACTTGGGTAGTGGCGAATTCGAAGAGGTTGCCGGCGTTGCTCCAGAACAGTCGTGGCGAGGCTTTCGAGACGCTGGCCATTACCTCGATCACCGGTTTCAGATGCCGCTCGATCAAGGCGTCGAAGCGCGCGAAGGGCGTGCAGGGTGGCAGAACGCTGCCTTCATGGGGCAGGTGCAGGCCAAGCGGCTTTCCCGCTGCCGAGAGGGTGACGCCGACATCGCTCAGGGCGATAGGCAACTCGCGCTGCAAGAGCAAGCTGGCCGCCACGGCGGGTGCTATGAAGCAGAAATACCATTTCGACCAGATAGAGGTCAGCGCCATGAAATCGTCGCTGCCATGGCGGGCTGCCAGTTCACCAATGAACTCGGCGAAATAGTCCGGCTGAAACAGCTGCGAGCCGGCAATTGCCTGCTGATCACCGGCCAGTTGCAGGTTTTCCCCATAGTCCGCCAGCGGGCCGCTGAACAGCGGGGCGAGGCTGGCGATCATCCTCGCGGCCCAGTGTCACCGTCAGGCGGCATTGCGCGATACGTGTTCAGGGAGGCTGTGGGTCGAGGCATAGTCAGTCGCTTGCTGTTGAGACTCGTTATCACTGGTGGCGATCAGTATAAACAAACGGGGGGCATTCAGGCGAACTCTGTCTCTGACATCAGAGGGTCTGTGACAGCAGGGCGTGTAAAGGCGCCATGCCAATACCTAATGATAATTGTTATTAACTGTATTATCCTACGGCCGCTCGTATGCAAAGCCTACGAGCACTCGCACTTTCAGTGGAAACGGAGTGGAACATGAGTCTGGACAGTCCTGACACGCGATTTTTGGTTGTAGTCAACGACGAGGAGCAGTATTCCCTCTGGCCGGATTACAAGGCAATACCGCAAGGCTGGCGCGCGGCCGGCAAGCAGGGCAGCAAGGAAGAGTGCCTGGCCTATATCGAGTCGGCCTGGACTGACATGCGGCCTTTGAGCTTGCGTCAAGCCATGCAGCCACAGGGTCGCGGCTGAACGAGGATGCACTGATGAATGCAATCACCCCGATCACCAACACCACGCTCGAACTCCAGCACCGGCACAGCGGGCTAAGCCAGCGCTACTGCCTGGACAGCACGCCGGCATTGCAGCGGCAAATGCAGCGCGAGTCGAATGCGCGCAGCTACCCACGGCGCATACCGCTGGAGCTCAAGCGGGCGCAGGGGGTGTATGTTGAGGATTCGCGGGGGCAGGTGTACATCGATTGCCTGGCCGGTGCCGGTACCCTGGCGCTGGGGCACAATCACCCGGTGATCATGGAAGCGATCCAGAAGACCCTGGCCTCGGGCATACCGCTGCATGCCCTCGATCTGACTACGCCGATCAAGGACGCCTTCGTGGAGACAGTCTTCGATCTGCTGCCTGGCGACTTCGCCAGGGATGCGCGCATCCAGTTCTGTGGCCCCACGGGGGCGGACGCAGTGGAGGCGGCGCTCAAGCTGTCGCGCACGGCAACCGGGCGGCAGAGCATCCTGGCGTTCCATGGCGCCTATCACGGCATGACCCTCGGCACGCTGTCTGTGAGCGGCAACCTGGGGCCGAAGAATGCCCTGGGTGGGCTGCTGGCTGGGGTGCAATTCTTGCCGTATCCACATGACTACCGTTGCCCGTTCGGCCTGCGCGGCGAGCAGGCGATCGACGCCAGCCTGCATTACATCCGCCACCTGCTCGCCGACCCGGAAAGCGGCGTGACCCAGCCGGCGGCCATGATCCTGGAAACGGTGCAGGGCGAGGGCGGGGTGATTTGCGCCCCTGATCGCTGGCTGCAGGGGCTGCGGGCGATCACGCGCGAGCACGATATTCCCCTGATCCTCGACGAGATCCAATGCGGTATCGGCCGTACCGGCGATCTGTTTGCCTTTGAGCGCAGCGCCATCACCCCTGATGTGGTGACGCTGTCGAAGGCCATCGGCGGTGGTCTGCCGCTGTCGGTGGTGGTCTACCGGGGCGAGCTGGATCAATGGCAGCCCGGGGCCCATGCCGGCACTTTCCGAGGTAATCAACTGGCCATGGCCGCCGGCGATGCCACCTTGCGCTTCATTCAGCGCGAAGGCCTCTGCAGCCATGTGCGCAACGTCGGAGCACGCTTGCAGACGCTGCTGCACGGGCTGCAGGCCGAGTTCGATTGGATCGGCGACGTGCGCGGCCGTGGTCTGATGCTGGGCATGGAAATCATCGATCCTGCCAGCCAGGATCCCCTGGGCCAGCCCGCTACCGATGGCGAGCGGGCGCGCAAGCTACAACGTGCTTGCCTGGAGCGTGGCCTGATCGTCGAGCTGGGCGGCCGGTACGGCGCAACCGTTCGCTTCCTGCCGCCGCTGATCATCAGCGAAGCGGAGGTCGATCTGGTTGGGCAGATTCTCTACCAGGCGGCGCAGAACGTGGGCGTCGTCGCCGCGAGCTGATGCAGGTAGGCCGCATGGTTAACCCATTCGCTTTTAAAGCCCTCCCCTGACGAATCAATGCCCCATGTATAGCTCTTCCCAATAACGTGAATCGGTGTCCGGTTTTCCGGGTGGTTTCTTGACTTGCACACTTCAAAAAAGCGGTCGGAACCCAAGAAATCCTCAACGACATAGAACAATGCAAAGAATTTCCTGTAGTGACTGTGTTCCGCATAACCTTTTTAAATGTCAGCTTAGTATTGTTTGTGGACTGCCGAGAAGGGGAGGTTGATCCGATGACTGATGGAACTCCGCCTAGGCAGAATCACAAATATTAGAACTGTATGTGCAGACTCATTCTTATGCCATAGGCATGGGGAAGGCGGAAAGAAACATGGACTGGTTATGCCGCTAAGCCCAGATTTTCACGATACTCAATGGGACTGAGCGCGCCAAGCGAAATCTTTATACGTTTTTCCTTGTACCAGCGAATGTATGAATACAAGGCATGAATGTACTGCTTGATGCTCGTTGACTGCCGGTTGCGGGGATTGAACCGCTACGTTTTCAATCAGCGCCGACACACTGCCTCCTGTCGGCATTGCTTAATGTATGTTTTTCCGAATTCTGCGGGCCTCTCGATGAGAATTCTTATCATTTGCTCGGTTTGTTGTTAGCGCCTATTGCTTGTGGTGCTAAAAAACCCTAACTTGCCCATCGTGATATCAATATGGCGATTGTAAATAAGGATTTTTACCATGAGTTCACTTCAGCAACTGATTGCTCCTTCGCACCGTTTCGACCTCCAATTAAGCCCCGCTAACAGCTATGACGAAATCGAGCTGTTTGTCGAAGAGTTGTCGGATTCGCTGCATTTTGCCAGTGACTGTGCTTCCAGTATTGGTAGCGCCAGCACTACCGGTGGGTGTGCGGGTGGCTGTGTTTCGTCAGCTTCTACTGTAGGTACCTTGTCCTGCATTATCAGTACTGGCAGTTAACTATGCTTCACGAGGCGTTGCTTAAGCCTTTGATACCTTCGCTGAAAACAACTCAATCTGGATACCTGACGGTGTCCGGGCTTAGTCAGTCTTATGCCAAGGTGGAAGTGCTCAAGGATATCAATTTCTCCTTACATCCCGGAGATATTGTTGGTCTGGTCGGTCCCAATGGGGCGGGCAAAACGACCTTGATAGAAACCATACTTGGCTTGTTGCCGTTTGCGTTTGGTCATATCACGTTGTTAGGCGTGGATGTCCGAAAGGGATTGTCTACGCAGGTTAAGCAGCGAATTGGTGTGGCGCCCCAATCGTTTACGCTGCCTGCCAATTTGAATGTCGCTGAGATAGTCGACATGTATCAAGTGGTCTATAAGAATGCTCGATCTGCAAAGCAACTCATACAGCAGGTGGGATTGACAGAGCAAAGTAAGGTTCGTTTTGGTCGGTTATCAGGTGGGCAGAAGCGGCGTTTAGCGTTGGCGCTGTCGCTGATTGGTGAGCCTGATGTCATGTTTCTTGATGAGCCGACCGGCGATATCGATCCTCAAGGTCGCCGCTTTATCTGGGATATTATTTTAGAGCAGGAACGCCAAGCCCAGCGTGCCGTGCTTATTGCGACTCACCAGATGGAAGAAGTGGAAGCGCTCTGCAATCGTGTGATTATTCTTGATAAGGGGCTCATCCTTGAAGATGATCGCCCCCCAGCGTTGATCGCCAAGTACTGCCCTGACCACTGCATTAACTTTATTACGCCTGCCGGTCTGACTGATGCATTGTTATGTGCCATTCCGCGGGTTGAAATTCGTACTATCGCTGAAGACCCGTATCATTGTTTCGTACGCCTGAAAACACGTAATGTCAGTAACGATTTATTGCACGTTGCGAATCTTGAAAAAAGCCACCCTGGAATAATCATCCAGCTTCAGATTGCGAAGAGCACCCTCGAAGATGTGTTCATTCAACTGACAGGAAAAGCCCTGCGCGACTGAATCCAGCACGAGTATCGAGGTATTAAGGATGATGCCATGAAGTCTGTTTTAACCGTTTACGCCCGATTGTCCCTGTCCGCCTTCAAAGAGTATTCGCGCGACCTGCTGCCCCTGCTTTTTTCTTTTGCCCTGCCTATGTTTTTTATTATTACCCTGGGCAACAGTTCGGGAACACCTGACAGCGCCAGTAGTATCAAAGTGCTTGTCGTTGGCAATGAAGGCGCCGCCAATCGGGCGTTCAGCGCATTGACTGAGCAGCCGTTGTTTTCGGTAAGGCGAGTTGCGAGCGCTGATCCTGACCTTGTCATCCAGCAACAGCAAGCCACTCTGGTCATCGCTCCAAGCGGTCAACCCAATCCGCCACTGGCGCTCTACAGTACGCGGCAGGGGCAAAGTCTAGCGCCGCTGATTGACAAGCTGCTTGCTGCGCCCGCGGCCGCCACTACCTCTTTGCAACCTCGACTGGTTGCCGAAAACGGATTTGATTATTTCAAGTTTCTGTTCCCCGCCACTGTGGCGTTATCCCTGCTTCAAGTTTCTTTGTTCGGTACAGCGGCACCCATCATTGCGGCACGGGAAAAAGGCATTTATCGGCACTTTGCGGTAGTGCCTATGCCGCGACTGGCGTTATTGATCTCTCAACTCAGCGTGCGCCTGGTCATCGCCATTCTACAAGTTATGTTATTGGTAATCGTCGGGTGTTTGTTTTTTCGAGTGCGCATCGAACAGCCGGTAGCCTTTGGCTTCGTATTGCTGCTGGGTAGCGCAACACTCGTCACTTACGGTTATGCAATTGCCGGCATCTTCAGTTCATTAAACCTTGCGAATGGTTTTTTATTATTATTGAATTTCTATTGCATGAGTTTTGGCCAGTTGTTCAACGATATTAGTCAGGGGCAGTGGAGTTGGTTGATTCCGACGACACCGGTGGGGCTACTCTCGGACGCGTTGCGGCAAGTGATGTCCGGGCTGGAAGGCGTCTATTCGCTTTCAACCAGTATTCTCGGATTGATTGCCTATTTGATGGTTTCGGCATTTATTGGCGTTAAGTTTTTCCGTTTCAGTCCCAAGGTGAAGTGATGGAAGCAGTTCAGTTGTCGGGTGCACTCAAGCCATTGGAATGGCACTATTACAAGATTTACGTTGGAGGGAACCATGATGCGCTCGACTTTGTTATAACGGACTGTCTGGCGAGTGCACTGACTCTTGTAGAGAGTGGCAACTGGTTTTATTTACGCTACTTCGATGAAGGAGGCCTGCATTTGCGTTTGCGCGTGCACCTCCACGGCGGTGAGGGCAGTGCACAAGAGCGAGAGTTTTATCATCAGTTGCATGATGGACTTTCGTTGCTTTCCCAGCGCGTCCCCTCGACGTATGTGCCACTCGTGTCTTTCGATGGTTATTCCGTTTTATCGTCCGGAGAAGATTCTTCAATCTATTGCTGCCGCGATCGATATATTGCGGAGTTGGATGTTTTTGGCGGCGAACACGGCATGCCTATTGCCGAAGAAGTTTTCTGCCTGTCCAGCGATATTGCCCGTGAAGTATTGCTGCGCGAGTCTCAGGCTGAACTGAGCCGCAAAGACTCTGTCCTGCCTTTTTTTGTAGAGACACTGCAGATATTTTTGTCTGAGGATGCCTGTGCCGAGTTTTTAGAGCGTTATTCAACCTTCTGGCTTTCCGGCAATCCGGAAATCGGTAATTACAAGTCGGCTTTTATCGATAAGGCAAATGCAATGTTGGATGCAAACGAGGCAATTGTCCCGCCAACGCAATCCCAACATCCTTCTATGGCAACACTGATTACGCGTTGGCATAAAGCTATGCGCAATGCGAGGGAGCGCTACAAAAAAGAGTGTCCGCTCTATACCCCGATGCTCGCCGATACGCTGGCCTTTTATTTCGCTCATTTGATGAATAACCGTTTGGGGTTCACCACGTTGGATGAATCTTATCTGGCGATTTTGCTGGCCAAGACTTACGAGCGTGGATTGCACCATGCATCCGCATAATTTTGCGGTTAGCAAAGACCTAGTGGACAAGTACCCTTTTCTGTCGCTATTGGCTCCAGCGGGAGGAGTGGTCAGGTCGGTGCAGACACATTCTTCCCAAGAAATGCACGTACCTCGTTTTCATTCGTTTATTGCGCATTTGGGTAATCTGAATCTGGCTTTTCCCCATGTTTCGGACTACCACGGCAATCGCTCTGGCCGAGTAGAAATGGCCGGGTGCGGGGCCGACGAACGCCCGGAGCTTGCAATGGTTCGTGCGGTCGCCGAAGCAGCAGAACGTTATTCGATGAGCGTCTTCAACAAAGACGACATTGTCACCGCAAGCTTTGCAGAGGTGGGGTCACAAGGCTTGAGTTACGAGAGCATTGCGTGTGGCTCTGCTGCCGAGTACGCGGACCCGCTCAGCCCTTTGAAGCGAATTGACCCGCACGCTCCTGTGCGTTGGGTCTACGGTTATTCGCCGTTGGAAAACCGGCGCAGGCTGGTGCCGCTGATCATGACGCACTTGTTTATACGCCCTTGGCCAAGTGAGCACTTTTGGTTACCCATCTCAACCGGTGTCGCTGCGCACACTGACTTTGCCCAAGCGGCGGTGGCGGCTATCTGCGAAGTCATCGAGCGTGACGCCATCGCCCTGACGTGGTTGCTTCGGCCTACGTTGCCCCGTATCTGGCTGGACGAACCGGCTCCGGCAGAGCATGCGGAAAAGTTTTATCGACTGCGCGAAAGCGGTCTTGAGCAGCTGTTCTTCGATGCCACTTCAGAGCTGGGTATTCCTACGGTGTATGGCTTGCAGCTTAAGGAAGGCGATCCGCAAGCGGCGCAATTTATCAATTGCACCACCGGCTTTAATCGGTGGGATGGTTGCGCAAAGTTGATCCGCGAAAGTGCCATGGGGCGCTCGATATTAGCACTGTCGTTACCCATACCCGATGACGTGCGTGACTTTGTTGAACTGGAACATGGCGCAATTTACATGGGGCGCGCGGAACAGCGCCCAGCCTTTGATTTTCTGACGGGCTCTAACGTAGTGATGCCGATCTCCCGGATGAGTCAGCCGGACGTTGTCACGCCGCGCGAACAATTGCGCTACCTGTTGGAGCGCTTGGATGCAGCGGGCATGGAAGTGGTGTTGGTTGACCTGACTACCGATGAATTGCGCGACGCAGGGCTAAGGGTAATTCGCGCTGTAATCCCTGCGCTGATGCCAATGTCCGCTACTTACCGGGCAAGGTATTTGGGTCACCCTCGGATTTTGCAGGCTCAGGCCAGGCAAGCCGAACAATCGGGACGCGAAGTCGAGATCAACCCCTACCCACAACCGTTTGCCTGAGGAACCTGCCATGTTAGTCATCCATCAAGGCGGGTTTGGTCTTGCCGTTGCCCAGGCAATGTTAGAGCGTTGCGTCAGCGGTCGTTCGCTGAGTATCGACGATGCGCTTTCCCACCGCTGGGAAGATGAGACGAAAGACACATTCGTCGCCTTGGCATTGGGCAGTCTGCATCCCAGTCGAACACGCCGCCTCGCACAGGTGCTTTGGGAGCGGAAACTGACGCATTCGGTCGTGATGCTATCGGATCAAAATCTACTGATCGGACCACTGGTGGCGCCTCCTGATGGGCCATGCTTGCGCTGCGCGATGGCCCGCAGTCTGAGTATGTTCGATACCCCACAGAACGCCAGGCTCGAGAGCAATCGCCAGCTTTACATGGAACACACAGGCACCGCGCAAATACCCGGTTACTTACCCAGCCAGGTGCAAATGGCTGCCGTGAAACTGCTGCAACATGCAGGCGCGGCCCCCGAGCATAGAGGGCGACTGACGGTTATCAGCCTTAATGGCAGCTGGTCGGTGCACACGCGCATAACGGCGTTGCATGGCTGTACTTGTCGTGGCAACACGCTGGTCAGTGTGGCAGAGCGCTGGACTGCGCAATTGGAACGTGACATCGAGGTCGCGCGGCAGATATGAGCGAATGGAGTATGAGCGCGAACCTTTCAGGGCAGCAGTTCGGCGGGCAAGATGAATTATTGGAGCGACTGCCTGCACGCCCAAAGCTATTGCGTGAGTTAGTCGTGGTGCCGGCTGGGCCCGATGCGGTGACTTTTTATGGCACTCAGAAACCACAAACCCTGCGTTGCCCACAGGGGCTGAAGAAACTCAGTGAGTTGCTTGCTCTGCTGGACGGCCGCCACAGTCTCGACGAAATTTCACAAGACCTGGCGTCGCACTTCAGTGGCGGTGTCACAGGGCTGGTATCCCTGTTGTTTCGCTATGGTTTGCTAGAAGACGGCGACGCGCAAAGCGGCAACGATGAGCCTGTGGGCTGCTATGCCGCGCGCTTCTGCGGTTCCTCCGGATATCATGCAAACCGTGACGCAGCCATAGCTCAAGCCGATGCCGTCCGATTACTGGTGGCGTGTCCTCAGCCTGTACGCGCCGCGTTATGCGCCAGCCTTGGAGGCGGCACGCTGGGAACGCTTCGCGTAGTACACAGCGCTGCTGAGGTGGCAGGTTCTGAGCATACTCATGCCCTGCTCGTACTCTCGGGTGGCGTTGAGGATGAAGAACTGCTCAAGGTCGCCGATGCGTTGCATGCCTCGAAAAGACCTTATTTCATCGGTACGCTTGGCAGCGATTGCATGCATCTGGGGCCCTTGGTGTTGCCTGGGCTGTCCGCAAGTCATCGCTGCGCCAGGTTGCAACTCAGCGCACCGGCGCCCTTGGCCGACCCGCTGGAAGCGGAGTTCCAGTGTGCTTACATTGCCCATGAGTGGCTGCAGATTGCGTTGGGGTTGTTGACCGAAACCTATCTGAACAAAGTTCGCGTGCATCCTGTTGATAGTCGCGGCGCCTATCCCGTCAACAAACCCATCGCGCGAATCCCCGGCTGCCTTTTTGGAGGGCTTGCGACAGCCGCCTGCCTGGCTCCCGATGATCCGGCGTTTGCCGCTTGGGTGCATCACGTCAGTGTGCGCATGCCTCCCAAGGAGTGGCTAGCTCCGCGCCTGTTCGAAGGCCATTTCAAGATGGCCAATCTAAAGCTTTATGGTGCTCCCGTCACCCGCAGCTATGCGCTGGGAACCCTGACGCTGCCGGCGGCGGCCGAACTTCCTTCACACGCTGGAGGAGTGAGTGTGCAAGCAGCGTGCGACGAACCGTCATTGGCGCAGCTGGCGGCGATTCTGCTGTATGCAGTCGGCGAGCAAACGTTGGAAGACGGCAGCCGGCGGCGCATCGCGCCCTCGGGGGGAAGCCTGCGCTCATGCAGTTTTTATGTGTTGGTCAATCATTTGGCGCAGCTGGCATCCGGTCTTTATCTTTACGACGGTGAGACTGACTCTTTGATCCCTGTGAAGGTCGCCAGTCTTGTTGCCTTGCGCCAGTTGCTATACGGGACAGAGCACGCACCGTGCCCTGTTTCGCTAGTCGCCTCGAGCCACTTGGGCCGCGTACGCAACAAGTACCAGGATTTCGGCTTTAACCTTGTGCATTGGGATGCCGGTATTGCCTGCCAATACGCCACTCTGGTGGCTTCTGTCTTCGGGTTGAGGGTCGTGCAGCCCGCCTTGCTGCAAGCCGAACGCTGTGCTGAGCTGCTGAACCTCAACACGCAGGAAAATGCCCAGATCGCCAGCAGCGTTCTGCATCTTGGCGGGCCGATGTCGGCCCCTGCCAATCAGCTCTTGAGTTCGAGCAGCAGTACCGCGCAGGAGCTGTTGATCGGCGCCGGCCATACTCGTGCGTGTCACGTTGGACAATCCCTTCCAGGCTGGGTGTCTCCAAGCCCAGAGGGTCGCGACAACACGTTGGATGTTGCCTCTTTGCTGCTGGGCCGTCGTGCAACCTATCGTTACGCCGAACAGCCGATCAGTACCTCGTGCCTGGTCAGGCTGGTTGTCAGTGCTCATCGGGCCTTGGTTGCTCACCAAGAACGGGGAGGCCCGAGACTGGACGTCTGGCCCTGGCTGCTGCTGATGCGCCCTGATGGGTCCATGACGCCGGGCATCTACGATTGCCGCAAACCTGCTCCTGAGCAATGGGTGCAACGCGCAAGCCCGCTGACCCCGGCGATTTTCGCTGAATGCTTCAATCAGCAGGGTTTTCAAAAAGCGGGCGCAGCGTTGGTTTTCATGGCGGATCTGGAGCAAAGCTTCAGTCAGATGGGGCGGCCGGTTTACCCACTGCTGTTGCAGCAAGCGGGCGGCGCTGCGGTCGCCACTTGGCTGGAGGCCCTCGCCATCGGGTTGGTGGGTTGCACGGTGGGTGGAATTATTGAGGCTGGCTTCATGCGTCTGGCGGGTACCGACGGCTACTGCGAAACACCGTTGTTCTCATTGGTATTGGGCCATCCGATCGAGGACGGCGCGTGATGACGTACCCAAGCGAAGCATCCCCCGCCTGCTCATTTAATTCGCGGGTTATCGATGTACAGCCGGATATCGACACGCTGATCCTTGTCGGTGACATGCATAGCCGACCATTAAAGCTGGCAGGTCTTTCCTGCACGCTGGCGTTGGCGATCAAGCGCGGCGCGAGTGAAAGCGAATTGATCGCCATTTTGGGCCTGGCCTATCCCAACCATCCTGCGGCGCATCATCAGCGAGCCTTGCAGACGTTTATCGGTAAATTGCGCACCGCCGGGTTGCTTGACGAGGATCAGGTGCGCTCCATGGGCCGTTGGTCGATGCCTAATCCGGACCCGTTGGCCGAAGTTCTGGCAGGGCGCTTGCTCACCCTTCCTGCGCGCTTGCGTCGTTGGTTGTTGCGCGGCGCGGTGATCGGGAGTGTGGTAATCATTCTGTTGGCCCTGCAACACCAACCCCACTGGCGCGAATGGGCTCTTTCAACGCCCGTCCATTGGGTAGCCCTTGGCGTAGGAGTGCTGGCGTGGCTGATCCTGCATGAATTGGCGCATGCCGTGGCTTGCCGCATGCATGGTTGCCCCGTGTCGGGCGCCGGGCTGATGCTCAGAGGTTTCCTGCTGCCGTCGCCCTTTATCAATACGTCGGCGATTCATCTGTTCCCTGGTGACGCGATACGTCTGCACGTCGCCATTGCGGGCCCCGTCCTGGATCTGCTGCTGGCCGGCGTGCTTGCCGCCGGGTTGATGCTCATGCCACCAGGCAGTGCTACTGCGGTTGTACAGGCGCTGTTGCAACTGGTGTTGCTCGGCCTGTACTTCAATCTCACCCCATTTCGAATCTCTGATGGGCGCACGGCCTTTGACGTGTATTTCGGCGACATCCGACAGACTTATCAGCCGCGATGGGGGAGGGCGTCTATGTCGGTCATGAATGTTCGTCGCAACGCCTTTGCAGCCTATGCGGCGCTCTACATCATCGTCACGGCTTTCGTCATCATCCAAGTCGCCGGCTGGGCCATTCAATGAGCACTTACGAGACATGTGCGCTGCCTTCCAAGGGCGTCCAAGATGCAGTCACCGAGCTGCGGATCATGCCGTTCGTACTGGTACGCATCGCAGGTTTGCCTGCCACTCACGGCGTTGAGTTGCCTGGGCGGGAAGTCAGTGAGATTGCCGCGCGGCTGCGCTCTGTCGTGGAGCAATTGCACGTGCTGGCCCTTAACCTGGTCAGTGCATTATTCGATGCTGTCGCGCAGCCCTCGGCAACGGCCTATCGCGCAGGGTTATTGCGGGCAAAACGGCAGGTCTTCAACGGCGTTGAACTGCTGGCGAGCGCCGAGCTATTGGCATGGCTCGAACAGCAATTGCCCGATGTTCTCGCACTCTGCCAAGCGTATCAGCAGGTATTCAGGACGCGTGCCGAACTGCAGGCGCGTCTGGAGTCCAGCTGCGCTGCGCAACAGGAAACCACTCGAGCAATCTTGCAGGACACACTGGCGCAGCCGGCTTTCAATCGTGCATTGGGACTGGCCGCGCCGCGGCTGCTGGCCCAATTACAGCTGCCCCTGCAGGCGCATCCGCGCAAACGACGCAAGCAATTGGAGCGCACCCTGATGGCGTTTATGCTGCGTGCGGGAATGAAGGTCAGTCCCTTCAGTAGTTTTGCCTCCACCTGCCAAGCAAACCTGGACCCGACCTGCGAACTGGGCCACCTCCACGCTCATGGCCAAAGGTTGCAGGCAACGTCGCGCTTAAGCCGAAGCGTGGTCGTCGCATTGCGCGAGCAGTTGGCCGAGAGTTCGCTGGCTGACAGCAACAAAGTTGAATTTTGTCTGAATCCAAGCCTGCGTTTTTTGCAGGACGAAAACGCTTTTTTGCGATCGCTTCGTGCCCATGGGCGCGATTATCAAGTGCGGCGCGGCACGCTGTGGAGTGAGGAAAGTTTGCTCAATGCCAGGCTGGCTCCTTCGCTGTGCGCGCTGTTGCAAGGATTGCCCGCGTGTTTTGGTCGGGAAGATTTTTTGCGGCGTCTGCGCCAGATTGAGCGGGAACCGCAGAAAGCTGAACGCCTGCTTAAACAGCTGTTACGCAAAGACATCCTGCGCCTGCTCCCGCAATGGCAGGCACAGGATGATGCACCCGCTTTATTGTTGGCCGATGCCATGCAAGAGCACCCGCAGATGACCGAGCTGGCAGGCCGGCTGCGCCAACTCGATAACCGTGCCCGCACCTTTGCCGACACGCCCACATCCTTGCGTCCTGCATTGCTCAATGAGATTGAGGAGGGCATCGCCGAGCTGCATACCCGACTCGGCAATCGCCACCCTCCACGGCTGGCCAGCAGTGTCTATGAAGATGTGCGCAATAGTGGCCTGACCCTGAGTTTCGGGACGCGGTTTGCCGAGCAGACGTTGCGTCGTATTGCTGATGTGGTGGGTCGGTACGCGACTATTTCGGCCGAATATCTATGGCTGCGTGAATGCTTCATTGAGCGATTCGCAGAAGGAGGCTGCTGCACGGACGTCGAGGGTTTCTTGCGTGACGTGTGGCCGGCCTACTTGGCGTTGGGACAAAACATTCTCAATGGCAACGTTCCACGCCCGGCTCTTGGCCGCGTCGCGCCAGCAGCATTGCGCCTGCCCTTGACGGTGTATTTCCAGCTGGTAACGCCTGACCTGGACGAGGCCCTTAACGGCAAACCGCTGGTGGTGATAAATGGCGCGTACCACCGAGCCGCCTGGCAACTTGCGCGTGGGGCCATTAACAATGGCACGCAGCAGGATCCCTACGAAACTCAATTGCGCGATTGGATTGTGGACGTTCATCGCCCGATTGCTCCAGCGACCGTCACGGTCAGTGGTGAGTCAAGCAATCTGCAAGCACAGCCGCGGTTGTGCGAGCGGCAGTTATGCCTGGATGAGCAACCTATGCAGGACAGTGACTTGCTGTTGCGGGATATGCAATTGATCCACAACGCCGACACCGGCCTGCTTGAGCTGATCGGCCCGGATCATCAGCCGCTGGCGTTGCAGTACTTGGGCGGCGCTTCGCCGCTGCCGGCCTGGGGGATCAAGTATCTGCTCACGCTGCTGGTCGAGCCCGTCCAGATCGGGCGCCCAGGCGCTGAAATGGTGAGCGCAGGCCTCCTCGACGCTGACTTTCGCCACCAGCCACGTCTGGAAGACGACGGCTGTGTGCTGTTGCGGGAAACCTGGTGGTTGCGCTCGCGCATGCTGCTTGAGTGCCTGGAGGGCCTCAGCAGCTCGGCACAGGTCGCTGCGCTGTTACGGCTGTGTGCCGAACATGGCATCCCTGAAGACGTGTTTGTGAACGGTCAATTCGACGATTTTTTTGGCTGGAAATCTTTCGCCGCCGCCAAAACCCGCAAGCCGTTCTGGTGCCGCCTGAGCAATATCGCGTGCATGGACTACGTGCTCGGTTTGGCGCGGGACACTGATTGGCTGGTACTTCGCGAGGCGCTTCCGGCGCCACAAGACAGCTGGCTGAAGATTGACGATAAACCCTGCGTTACGGAGATGCATACGGAAATGGTGCTGGTGGGTGGGCATATGGCCAATGGATGGATCAAATGAGCAGCAGCCGCGATCCTTTGGAGTTATTGAACCGTCCTGTCGGCGCCTTTACGGATGCGTCGGTGCCGGCGGTGCGGCATCGGCCTCGCTGGTTGTGGCTATTGCTGCCGGGCGCAGCGGCGGTCGCCTTCTGGGTATTTTCTGCGCAGCCTCAACCTGTGCCTTTGGCCGATAAACGCGAGGTCGGCACACCGGACTCAGTGGAAACGGCCCCTGTACCCGGTGCGGCCACGCAAATCACCGCTGCAGGTTTTATCAAGGCCGATCAGTTGGCGACGGTTTCCGCCGAGGTGACCGGAACCTTGAAGAAAACCTATGTACAACGCGGTGACCGGGTAAAAAAAGGCGATGCCATTGCCGCTTTGGATACGGCGTCCTTGAGCAGCCAACTGAAGTTTGCGCAAGTTCAACTGAAAGTCGCGCAGAACAACGAGCATCAAGCGCGTGAGCGCTTGCCTCTGGCAGAGGCGCGTTTCCGGCGCATTGAGTTGTTGAAGGACGAACAAGTGGTGCCACCCCAGGACTATGAGGATGCCAAGTCCGAAGTCACCGAGCGCCGTGCGGAGGTGCAGCGCTATGGGCTCCAGGCTGAGTCTGCGGCGATTGATATCCAGGGTCGCCAGATCGATTTGGAGCGCGCGACCATCCGTGCCCCATTCGATGGAATCATTGTTTCCCTAGATGCTGCCGTGGGTGAGGTGGTTTCACCGGTTTCCGCTGCCGGCGGCTTCGCCAGAACGGGCATTGCGACATTAGTCGACACTCGACACTTTTATGCCGAGGTCTGGGTACCTGAAAAGTCCCTGGGGAAACTCGAAAGCCGGCAACGTGTTTCAGTCAAACCCGATGCGTTGCCTGAGCTCGCGGTGGGCGGCAGTGTTGCCTATATCTCGCCACTGGTTGACGAGCAACGGGCTGCCGTACTGGTGCGAATTGCCCTGGAGCAAGCCCCGCAAGCCTACAAACACAACATGTCAGTACACGTTGATTTCTTATAAGGAATGCTTTTTTGCAGACGCCCTCAGACGATGAAATCGTGCTGCGCCTCAACGGTGTGGCGCGTGCGCATATCAAAGGTCGCGAACGTATCCGCGTACTGCAGGGCCTGGACCTTGAGGTGCAACGTGGCGAGATGGTCAGCATCATGGGGCCTTCCGGTTCGGGCAAGTCCACGTTGCTGGACGTCATCGCCGGGGTGATCCCGTCTAATGAGGGTGTGGTGGAGCTTGCCGGTCATCGCATGGACGGTAAAAGCGAGTCACTGCGCACCCAGATACGCGCTGCCCATATCGGTTTTGTTTTTCAGTTCTACTGCTTGATTCCGGCTCTGACAGCGGAGGAAAACGTCATGCTGCCGCTGCACTTGTGGAAACTGTCTCGCAAGGAACGGGCACTGCGCGCCGATGCTGCATTAGAGGTGGTGGGCATGACCCATCGGCGGCGTCACCTTCCGGGTGAGCTGTCTGGCGGTGAGCAGCAGCGCATCTCGATTGCCCGTGCAATTGCAGGCAATCCGGACGTGCTGTTATGCGATGAGCCGACCGGAGACTTGAATAAAGAGACTGGCCTGGAAGTGATGGCGATCATTGAGCAATTGAGTCACCACTATCGCAAGGCGGTCGTCGTCGTGACCCATGATCCGAATGTCGCGGCATTAGCCGACCGACATTTGAGGCTGCAAAATGGCGTGCTGGTTGATGACAGGCCGAATCTGCGATGAGCGCCAGACTGACCTATATCTGGCGAGGCTTGCGTGGACATCGCGCGCGCTTTGTCCTAGTCGTGGCCTTTATCGCGTTTGGCATGTTGTTACTGCAGTTGGGAGCGGCGCTTGATAACGTCTTTTCCACGCCGCAGCAGGCTCAGACGGACCGAAGGTTGCTGGTCGTCAACGGGCTCAGCCCGCAGATGCCGCTGCCCGATGTGTATTTGGGACGTATTGCCGACCTCGAAGGGGTGGCCGCGGTTACGCACGTCACTTGGGTCGGTGCTTATTTCCGTCATCCCAGTTGGGTGGTGCCTGCCCTGGCGGTGGACAGTGCCAGTTTTCTTACCTTGAATCCCAGCTTACAGGTGGCGCCCAACCAGCTCGCCGAATGGCAACGCACGCGCGATGGCGTGCTGGTGGACCAGCGTTTTGCACAGTTGTACAAACTTGCCGTGGGCGATCGCCTGCCACTGCAATCCAGCGTCTGGGCTATAGATAATGGCGGCCTGCTGGATTTGCGCATCGTGGGAATTGTCATTGATAACACGCCTGAGAACCGTCCAGGACTGTATCTGCATTACAACTTTTTTGATTCCAGCCGCCTTGAAGGCAAGGGCTTGACCAGTTACTTCCTGATCGAGCCGAGTCAGGAGGCCGATGATGGGGCGCTGTCTCAACGGGTCGACGTCCACTTCAGCAACGATAGTATGCGCGGCACGACACAAACGGCTTCCCTGCAGGTGCACATGCGCCAGTTCACCGCGCGCCTGTTCGACTTCGGGCGCGCCATCGCTTTCGTCAGTTACTGCATCTGCCTGTTATTGGCTATTTTGCTGGCGGCCAATCTCTACGTGATCACGCAAAAATCCCTGGCCGATTATCAGATTTTTTACCGGCTCGGATTTTCTCGGCGCTGGGTAATCGTCACCGCGTTTTTTCAATTAACCAGTTACATCGTGTGTGGCGTGTTAGTCAGCATTCTGCTGGGGATTGCTATCCAACGCCTTATCGTATGGTTGCCCGTGGCGGTGCCGGGGGAGATCAGCCTTCATCCGGCGGACTATCTGCGGCTCTTGGCCGTGGGCGGTGTGTTGACCGTGGTCTGTACCGCACCGGCGCTCAGCCGCTTGATCCGCAGAGGTTTTTCCCAATGACTCGCGCTGGACAAACCGCCGCAGCGACTTCGACGTTGAGTAAAACCTGGGTGCTGGTGGTGATCTACCTGCGTCAGTTGCTGCGCAAACCGGTGTATCTGGCGGCAATAGTGCTCAGCTTTACGGTGGTCATGGCGGCCGTGGTCATGACATTCGCCGTACGTGAAGGGTTGCGTGCGACGCTGGATGCCAGTAGCGAACCCGGCTGGTATTTCATGATCAATGCGCACGCCAATACGGAATTGATGAGCCAGGTCACGCGAGCACAGGCACTTAACCTGGAGCAATTACACGACGCCGACGTTGCGCATGTGCGTGGTTATTCCGCGGAGTTGGCGATGCTTACCCGCCAGAAGGCCGACGGGCGCGATAAGGAGCTTATCGTGCGCGGCGTGACTGACGGGGCGTTCAGTCTGGTCAATCCCCTCAGCGGTGCGAACTATGCGCGGATCATCGAAGGTCGAAGGTTTCAGCCCGACAAAAATGAAGTCATCGTCGGTGCCAGTCTACGTAACCACTACCCGGATTTTGCTGTCGGGCACAGCATTCTGTTGAAAGGACAGCCGTGGAAAATCGTCGGTGTATTCACTTCGGGAGGCTCCGTTCGCGAGTCGGAGTTCTGGAGCGACTTGGTTCATCTGCGCACTGATTACGGCCTGGCCCCGGTCTACAGTGTCATCGCATTCGGCGGGCCGCCGGCGTCAGCGGCCAGATACAACGCAACGCTTGCAGACCTGGAAAAAGACACGCTGACCATACGCGACAGCCGTGAGCACTATGCTGGGCAGGCGCAGGACTTGATTGATCTAGTCATGTACTTTGGCCTCGCATTCGCGGTACTCGTCGGCATTGTGGCGGCCACGGGCGTGGCGGCGTTGATCGAGTCTTTATTGATGGACAATGCTGACGATTTGCGTGTGCTGGCGTTGATCGGCTTCGGCCGTGAACGCCTGATCGCCCACCTCGCGCTGATTGGGTTGCTTGGCTTCGCCGGTGGTGTGCTGGGCCTATTCATCTGCCTGTTGTTGTTCTCCGGCATGACGTTTACCACTTACAGCCAGTCCAGGGAACTTGCCTTTTCGATCTCTATCAATCGAGAGGTCATAAGTGCTTCACTCGCCTATTGCGTCCTACTCGGTATGGCTGCCGCCGCCTTGGTGATTCCACGTTTGCAACGTAGGGCCCGGCATGAATAGTCGCTTATCTTGCGTACCTTTGATCCCGCGGGCGTGCATTTTTGGCAACCCCGCCAATGCCCATCCGCAGATTGAACCCAATGGCCTGCGCCTGGCTTGGCTGGCGCCGCAGCATGGCGTGGTGAATATATGGGTCGCTCCCATCGACAGGTTGCACGACGCCCGGCCAGTCACGAATGCGGGCACTCGCGGAGTCGGTCTGTATGCCTGGACTTATCTGCCAGAGCATTTTGTGTATCTGCACGACGCAGAAGGTGACGAGAATTACCACATCCATTGCGTCAATACCGAGACTGGGATCGACCGTGACTTGACGCCTTTCGCTGGCGTACGTTCGACGATTGTCGCCATAAGTCGTGAATGTCCGGGCCAGATTCTGATCATGTGCAACAAGCGTTCGCTTGAGCATTTCGATCTGTACAACCTGGACCTGCAGAGCGGTCAGTATGTGCATGCGCTGGAAAACCCAGGGTTCATTTCCTTTGTGCTCGATGGTTTGTATCAGCCTCGTTTTGCGACCCGCTTAGCCGATACCGGCGAGCTTGAGATTCTTCGTTATCAGGGCGCGCAAGGGTGGTCGCCGTGGTTGAGTTTTCCAATCGAGGACGTGCGCGTATCCAGGGCACTGATGTTGGCCAAGGACGGAAAGCGGCTTTTTCTGCTCGATAGCCGCCAGCGAGATACCGCCGCCTTGACCTGCGTCGACCTGGAGTCGGGCCACGTGCAGGTGATAGCAGAGGACGCTGGAGCGGACATTTGCGACCTGCACTTCGATCTGGTGACCCAGGAGCCCATCCTGTACGGCGTTACGCGTGAGCGTCGGCGTTACACGGCACTGAATGCCGATATACAGGTGGATATCGACTTTCTGGCAGCCTCAGGCATCACCGATTGGCAGTTGATCAATCGCAGTAGGGATGATCGCTTATGGATCATTTCCACTTGCATCGATTGCCGGCCGCCGACGATTCAACTGTATGACCGCAATACTCGATTGCTGACGACGGTGATGAGTGCCGAAGCGTATTTCGACACCTCGACACTGGTTCCCATGCAGTGCGTCAGCTTCCGTGCACGAGACGGTCGCGCCTTGATCGCGTATCTCACGCGTCCACCTGCAACCACCGCTCGTGGCCCGATGGTGCTGCTGGTTCACGGTGGACCTTGGGCTCGCGATGAGTACGGATTCAATAGCTACCATCAATGGCTCGCCAATCGCGGCTACAACGTGATGAGTGTGAACTTCCGTGGCTCCACCGGGCTGGGCAAAACCTTCATCAATGCCGGTGACGGCGAGTGGGGGCGCAAGATGGACGATGACTTGCTCGACGCAGTTGAGTGGGCGGTATGCGAAGGCGTTGCCGACCCGATGCGCGTGGCGATCATGGGCGTCAGTTATGGAGGCTATGCCGTTTTAGCGGGCATGACCCGTAGTCCTGATCGCTATGCCTGCGGCGTCGACCTCTGCGGACCCACCAATCTGGAAACCTTCATCGACTCGATCCCTGTCTACTGGGCGAGTCTGCGGTCCGCATTCATACAAGCCATCGGTGATCCGCAAACCACAGCAGGCCTTGCACTGCTGCGAGAGCGCTCGCCGATTCATCATGTGCACACACTCAGTAAACCGCTGCTTGTGGGGCATGGCGCCCATGATGTGAGGGTGCGTCGAAACGAAAGCGATCAACTGTGCGAGGCCTTGCGCGCCAACGATATCCCCGTGACTTATCTGCTTTTTCCTGACGAGGGCCACGGCCTGCAACGACCGGGCAACATGCTCTACTTCAATGCCGTCGTCGAAACGTTCCTGGCGCGGTATCTCGGTGGGCGCGCAGAGCCGATCAGTGACGAAGAACGCAGCAATAGCAGTGCTCAGTACCTCATGCAAGCGGAGGACGATTGCCGATAGGGATCGGCTGCAAGACCCATAAAAATATAACGATGAAGTACTAACCGAGATTCCCCGATGGATCAAAATATCTTTAACAAGGATGTGATGGCCTTTAATCAAAGGCATTTCCTGCGCAACACGCTCTCTGTGCTGTCTTTGTACTGGAACAGCGAAGAGAAAGTCTTTGCCTGGTGCGCTTCAGTTTCATTGGTTGTGCTCTCGCTGCTCGCCGTTGTGACGGCGTTGGCGATCAACGAATGGTACAAGCACTTTTACAATGCTGTTCAGGACCATGACGCGGCAAAATTCTACCGCCTGGTGTTGGTGTCGCTGGCCATCATCTCGTTTTCCGTCGCACGATCCGTTGTGATTACGTATCTGGTCGACGTCTTTGCACTTAAATGGCGCCGCTGGTTGACCAA
Organism: Pseudomonas sp. 28 E 9; assembly: GCF_900004785.1. NCBI lineage: Bacteria > Pseudomonadati > Pseudomonadota > Gammaproteobacteria > Pseudomonadales > Pseudomonadaceae > Pseudomonas > Pseudomonas sp. 28 E 9. The sequence continues at coordinate 201,275 of NZ_CVTK01000040.1, forward strand.
CCACTATCTTAGCGAATGGGTCGTCACCTCGAGTCGGCCTGACCACGTAGAGCATTGTGTCGATAACCCTGATCAGCGAATCGCCGAAGACATCAATAAATTCACCTTTGAAACCATCGACCTTGCCTGTGGCCTGATTTACACGCTGGCGAGTGTCATATCGTTCAGTGTGGTGCTGATCGGCATTTCGGGCGATGCAACGTTCGCGGGCATTACTATCCCGGCCTACATGTTCTGGGCTGCTATTTTGTATGCACTGGTGGGTACCTACATCAGCCAGAAAATCGGCTTCAAACTGGTGTCGCTCAGTAGCAACCAACAGCGTTCCGAGGCGGACCTTCGTTATTTTCTAATCCGCTTTCGCAATGCGTCGTCTATTCCCGAGGCCGGCACCCGTCGACACGCCGAGAAAAATCATCTAAGCGAAAAGCTTGAAGTCAGCCTGGCCAATATGCGCCTGACCATTGGCGTAAAAATGCGTTTGTCGCTTTTCACCGAAAGTTACAGCCAGCTGTCTCTACTGTTCAGCAGTTTGTTGGCTGTGCCGCGTTTTTTTTCCGGCAGCATCATGTTCGGCGATGTCATGCAGATCAACTCGGCTTTCGGCAACCTTTGCGAAAACCTGAGTTGGGTGATTAACGCCTATCACCGGCTTGCCGACTGGAAAGCCACCACCGATCGACTGATTTCATTTGATGGCGCCCTTACATCGGCCTCAGTGGCGGGGTGTTATCCAGGTTTTATGGGCGGCTCAAGCGTCCTTCCCATCAATGAGCCCATCCGGGAGGGTGCCCATTCATGATAGCCAAGCAATTGAAGGACCTGCCGGAGGTGTTTGTGCCCTTCGAAACGATCAGGGCCGATGGCGGTGAAGTCATTTATCGTAATGGTGAAATCGACTGCGGCCTGAGCGATGCCGAGTTGCTTTCTGAATACAGCTATATCGTCAGCGAGCCACCTCACGCCGCTGATTACGCCCTCGACAAGAAAGTTTTTTTTGCCGAGCGCTACGGCGGTGATGGCTTGTTGAATAACGGCGGCGGCGGGCGGTGTGGTTTCGATGGGCGCTTTCATTCAAAAGGTATCGGGCCTAATCCTTTGGTCGGGATCAGGCCACCGGACGGTTATGGCAACTCGCATGCCAATGGCTTTCTTTCACTGAATACGGCGGTGTATGAGTCGATTTGGGCAGAAATCATTCATCTTGCGCTTCCCTATGGCGCCGTTAGATCCGTGGCAATCATCGATCTGCGTGTGGAGTTTGAAGAGCCCGATGAACGCCATCCACGCGGCTTATTGGTCAGGATGCCTGCCGTGCGGCCGGCTCACTTCATCAGAGCCATTTATTACAAGGAAAAAAAATTCGACGAACTGAGCGAGGACGCCAAACGCGTCAAGGCCGCGGTGAACAAGTTAGTCGCGTTTTTACCGCAATCGAGTCTGACTCAGCCGTCTGAAAGTCTTACGGAGCGACTGGGCACAGGGCTGGACGAGCTGGCGAAGCGCTACGCCCGGCAATTTGCAGTGGCTCGGGCAAAGCGAATTTTTCATCAAAGTATCAGCGCCTCCAATGTAACGCTGGAGGGCGCATGGATGGACCTGGCAGGGGCTACCGCGTTTTCGGAGCGTATGTGGTGGGAGGGCTTCACGGTCGGTCAATTCACGACGGAATATCTGCCGGCCCTCGGCAGTATTCAAGAGATGGGCTATTACCTTGGGAAGTACAAGGTTGTCAGCCCTGAAGCCGCACAAACCATGGTCGACACAGCGCTGGCGAGCTTTTCAAACGAGTATGAAGTAACGCTGTCACTCTACACGGCGGTGAGCGCTGGTTTCCCTTTGTCGCTGCTTGAGGATGTCGTGGCTGATCGATTGTTTTTGGAATTCTCGACGTGTTTGAGCGCGGTATTGGCGTTCGATACCTTTGAAGTGATTTCTCTGCACACCACCGCAGGCTGGCAGGGTTACGAGTATTGGGCCGCTCGGTTATATATTCAGTTATTGAAGAACAAGAGCACGGATGTCGTTCAGGATTTCAGTTGGGCGTGTTCCGATGTTGCGTTGGTCAGAAAAATGGTAGAGAGCTACGACCGTCTTTTTGAGCTGCTGTTTTCCAAGGCGCAATCATTCGAGGTCAGGCATAACCATTTTGTTGCGTATATGGCGATGAATATCACGCGCTTGAACCGGCGTGCTTTTGTTTTGGAGCTGGCGCCGTTGCGGCAAAAAATAGCCGCGGTTAACCGTGCAGACCCTGATGCCTATCCACGATTATTTAATCAGGCCGTCAGTGCAGCAACGCTCGCCTTTTGCGATGAGCGCGACTTCACCACTGTGTTTTGGGCCAGTGGGAAAACCATCATCCGATTTAATGCGCTGGATGGACGCTTTTACATCGAGAACGAGAGCGGGATGCAGATGCACGCCCATGGGCTGCATGAACTGGACCTGCCAGCGGATGTGATCAACGACGCTGTGGCTTTTTATGCCGACGTGGAGGCGTTATTAAATGCGTAAAAAAGTTAAGGTTTTTACCCTTTGTCGAAAGCAAAGCTACGTCGATAAGGCCGCACTGATAGGGTTTGCCTGCTGGGTTGCGATGGAAAGCCAGATGAAACGCGAGCTTAAGTTGATGGATGTCCGGGCCTGGATTGTGCCGGCCATCAATCATCAGCAAATACTGTTTTTCTTTGACGATTTTGATCGGCCGATTGGCTATATCACCTGGGCCAATTTAGCTCCCGATACCGAACAACGGTTGTTGAAAGCCCCTGATTTTTCGCTGCACGACGCTGAGTGGGATGAGGGGCGCCGCACGTGGATTATTGACTGTTGTTTTCTGGAGGGCAGGGCAGGGCATGCCGAACCGGAAATCCACCGATTATTGAAGGCTGAAGGGATTGATAAGATTTTCTGGACGCGACGAGACGAAAACAACGTAGTGAAGGCCATTATTGAAAACGTGCTTCATTAAGCCCGGACGTGTCTACGAAAGCGCGCTGGACTACCGTTTACTAGTCGGCGGGTAAATACTCGTAAGGGCCAGGAGGGCAGTGATGGCGATGCACTACGGTTCCCGAGTCCTATCTGCCATTCCTATATTTGTCGGCAACGAAATCGGGAATCAGCGTGAATGCTCGATGAGTCGTGATTAGGTGAACAGAAGCTAATCAGATGGGCGAAATGAGTAGGGCTACACAAGCTCTTCGTGCGGCTCGAAAGATTGTATTTTTCACGGGGACAGGTATTTCAGCAGAGAGTGGCATTCCCACTTTCGGGGGATAAGCTCACCGGGCATTGGACAAAACATGATGTATTACACCTGCATGGAAGCTTGGCCACACCGATCTGCTTCGCATGCAAGCGTCCTGCGAATCTGATAAACGAGCAAACGGCGATCTCTTGTGAGTTCGAGTTAGTTTGCATGGATGAGTCACTCATGCGCCAGCTTCCCCACAGCCAGAGACAGCGAATCACCAAGAATGCGCCACAAAGCGGTAAGACGCCGACAGTAGGTGCCTTCACTACAGTAAATCAACTCGACATGAAGGCTGTCGATAACCGCGATATAAGCATCCTGGAACATTGAAATCTCGTTCGCCGACAATGCTGGATACCTGTTCTCAAGGCTTGCGCCAAAGCGTTCACGAAGGCGGTCCAGATAGGCTTCAAAGCCACTTGTAACCGATGCCTTTAATTCCGAAGGCGGAAAGAATGCCGTGCGCAGCAGGAAGCGCAGAGCAGCGGAAGACTCGTAGCGGTTTGAAAGATTGTCCGTGTACAGCTTGCCGGGCTCGTCATCATTCGCTGGAACGCTTGCAAACATCTCTTCGATATAGTGCCTCTCCGTCGCCAGCGCCAGATTCAGCACGGCGTTGAACAGATCATCCTTGCTCTTGAAGTGCGCGTATAACGACGGCTTGCGCATACCCGCCACGACAGCGATTTCATTGAGCGATGAGGCGTCGTATCCCCGCTCAGCGAAATGCACCAGAGCGATATCACAGATTCTGCTTGCCGAAGGGCTCAGCACTTTCATCGGGATGACCTTTTAATTCAATGATTTAACGCGGTGATGTGCTCGGCCCTGCCTTCGCGCACACTGACCCAGGTCAGCGCACCCACCATAACGGCGCAGACTATCAGGAATGCGCACCAGGCAGTGGCGCCATAGCTGCTCGCCCAACCGGTCAACGGTGTGGCGAAGGCCGAGATGCCAAGCTGAAACGCGCCGAGCAATGCAGCCGTTGAACCCAGGGCAGTGGTTTGCGAAGACATCACCAGCGTCATCAGTGAGGTTTCTGCAATCCCCAATCCAAGCAGTGCTACCGCGACACCGGCAGCCAGCCAGTACAAACTGGAACCAGATACTGCTGCGCCGTAGGCCATGACAGAACCTGCAAAGATGCAAAAAGCTCCGGCCGTTGCCATGCGGGCCAAACCGTACTTGCCCACCAGTCTGGTCGCCACGACTGCCCCTATGAGAATCGCGATGCCGGTTGCGCCAAACAGCGTACCGAACTGGGCAGCAGGCAGTCCGTATTCCTTCTGATAAACAAATGTAGCGCCGCCCACATAGGCAAAGAGAAAGAAGAACACTGCTGACAGCGCTAAGGCGGGCCTTAGAAAACGACCGTCTTTTGCGATGCGCGCATACGTGCGTATCGCCAGTCGCATATTCAATGGCTCGCGCTTTTGCATTGGTAGTGTTTCAGGCAAAACAGCCATCGAATTCACCGCCACCAGCGCACCGAGAACAGCCAGTACCAGCATGACGGCCCGCCATCCGAAATGCGCCTCAATGTAACCACCCAACCCCGGGGCGATGATGGGAGCAACACCTTGAATGGTCAGCAGCAGGCCAAAAAGTTTTGCTGCCTGAACGCCCTGAGTGACGTCACGCACCATGCTCATGATGACTACCAACGTCAAAGCACTGCCTATCCCTTGGGCAAATCGTGCCACGAGTAGCCACTCAAGGGTTGGTGCCGCTCCTGCAGCCAGCGCACTCAAACTGAACAGCAACAAGCCTGCTATCAGTGGACGCCGACGGCCCAAGGCGTCAACTACCGGCCCGAACAGCAATTGCCCAAGCCCCATTGCCAACAAAAAGACCGTGAGCGTCAGCTGAATGCTGGCAACACTGGTCGAATAATCAACCGCCATTTCGGGCAGGCTTGGCAAATACATATCGACGGCTGAGGGCCCCAGTGCAGCGATGGCGCCCAAGGCAATGGCAAACTTCAGTGAAGGATTGCCGAAATGACTCTTTTCCATAACAAACTCGTGATTTGCTTCCTACCGGAAGGTAGGAACATGGCGAGAAGTTAACGAGAACCCGGAGGCAAGGTCAAGCCGTAATTTTCTTAGCGGCCAGGCATCATCGCCAGCGCTCCGCGCAAGGCATGCGCACGTCAGTGTTTTAGGCTTCAGTTCAAAGTGTTTTTTTCAAGAAGCGGCTGAAAATGAGCGGGATCTGTGAAACATTATTTTTAAGCGATCGAGGTAAGCGACTCAGTTCGCAGAAACGGGTTGGCCCAATCGATCGCGCTGCGTTCGAGCCTGGTGCGCTGGATGTATCGACAGACGCTGTCACCTTGCGCACCAGCGATGGGAGCTGAGAGGGTGGCCATGTTGGCCCGCACGCCAACGGAACACTTAGCGCCAATGGCCGTAACTGTGTGGACGGGATCAGGGTTCAAATTGAACTCCGTGAGAGCCAGACTTGCCTGCGAACCAGGCGCCTTGGTATATCAGGCAAACCGCGTCATCGCTCTCGCGGGCAAGCCTCGCTCCAACAGATGGCCTCCAATACCTCTTACAAGCGAAACCTTGACACCATGCTGTTCAGGTCTACCGCCAGGCGGGTCAACTCGCCGCTGGCGGCGCTGGTCTGGGCGGCGCCGTTGGAAGATTGCGTCGACAGGTCCCGGATGTTGACCAAGTTGCGGTCCACTTCACGGGCGACTGCAGCCTGTTCTTCCGCAGCGGCGGCGATGACCAGGTTACGCTCGTTGATCTCGATCACTGCGGTGTTGATGGTTTCCAGCGCCAGGCCTGCGCCTTTCGCGATGTTCAGGGTAGATTCAGCACGGTCAGTGCTGTTACGCATTGAACTGACTGCTTTTTGGGTACCGCCTTGAATGCTGCCAACCATGCGTTCAATTTCGCTGGTGGACTGTTGGGTGCGATGGGCCAAAGCGCGTACTTCATCGGCGACAACCGCGAAGCCGCGACCGGCTTCACCGGCCCTGGCCGCTTCGATAGCTGCGTTCAGCGCCAGCAGGTTGGTCTGATCCGCCAAGCCACGAATCACGTCCAGAACCTTGCCGATGTCGCGGGACTCTTCCGCAAGATTACCAATCAGATCGGCGGTGCTTTGCACATCCCCGCTCATGCGTTCGATAGCGTTGACGGTTTCGTGAACCAGATCCCGGCCATCGCCTGCTGACGCCGTCGCGTTTTTTGACGCCTCGGAAGTGCTCACTGCGTTACGCGCCACTTCTTCGACGGCGCTGGTCATTTCGTTGACTGCAGTCGCAGCTTGTTCTATTTCGTTGTCCTGCTGCGCAAAGCCACGGGCGCTTTCATCGGTAACTGCGTTCAGCTCCTCGGCAGCGGAAGCCAGTTGTGTTGCGGATCCGGAAATACGCATCAAGGTATCGCGCAGTTTCTCCTGCATTTTTTGCATGGCGAGCAGCAACCGGCCCGCTTCGTCAGTGCCATCAACCTTTATCGGTCGGGTCAGATTGCCTTCGGCGATGGTTTCAGCCGCTTCAAGTGCCAACGCTATCGGTTGGGTGATGCTCCTGGTCAGCAGCCAGGCAAACAGCATAGTCAGTAGCGAGGCAATAATGAGGAGGCCGACAACCCAGTTGAACGCAGAGCTGTACTGGTCAGCAGCAGATTGATTGATGATAGCCAGCTGGCCGTTATTGAAGTCAGTAAGCTTATTCAACGCTACGTTGATCTGCTCAGCGTTAGCCGCAGACTCGGCGTTCAGCACGCGCGTTAGCTCCTGCAGATCGCCAGCCCGACTGAGGGTAACAAGGCGCGTTTCAATTTTGCGATATTCACCCATCAGCCGCATATAGTCGTTGTAGTCGGATTGCTCTACAGGGGATGAAATCAGTTTGGCGTATGCTGCCTGCGACTTGTTAAGTTGTTGGTTTTGTTCCTCAAGTAATTCGATGGTCCTGTTCTGAATATTCGGTTCGCGATCAGTCAACAGCCGATGCGATAAAACCCGCATGCGGACGCCCGTCACCGTGAGAGCATTCAGGGTCTGAAAGCTAGGGACGCCATTTATCGCGATATCGTCGCCAGCTGCTCGGATCTTGCTCATCTGAGACAGGGCGAAGAGGCCGAGAATCAGCATGAGCGCGCCTATCAGGGAGAACCCCAGAAATGCGCGCGGAGCAATGTTCATTGTTCTTATTGTCATGGTTTTCCCAGAGCGTGGAATGTGCTCCCCGCAAGCAGCGGCGGATGGCCCAGCGCATAAGTTTTTATCGGTCGATTGATGACACACTTGAGCGAAAACAGCTGTGTGCCGCATATTAAAACTGATATTGCCCACTCACCAGCTTGCAGACATCGACTGATGGTGGCCCGATGCAGCCCGATGGCGACAATCTTCAACCCAAACGACCTGGACGCGACGTTCGTTCAGTTGGTAGAGACGCGCTAACAAGGTTGCATATTTCTCTTGCAGAATCAGCTCTAGAGGCTGCAGCAGCGTGGCAGAAGATGCTGTGCACAATGGTGCTCAAGGATAGGGGATGGTCGGTTCGATGCCGGCGAACACCGCGCCAGCGCCGTCGTAAGTCGCTTCGCCGAGGAAAGCATGCTGTGTCACTACCATGGAGTCGCGTACGATCCATTGCAGACGATTGTCATTGAAGATGGCTGCAGTCCCTGCCAGTCGATAAGCCTTCATGACTACGTCCGCTCCGGTATGAGCGGCATGGGTGGCGCTGAGGCGTAATAAGTTAGTCTGCTGCAGGGTCACCGCATTACCGGCGATGAGCGAAGCCCATACAGCTTCGGCGGATTCGTAGAAAAACGCCTGGGCGCTTCGCAGCATCGCTTCTGCCTTACCCAGTTCGCTGCGGTAATAAGCTCGATCACCCAAGCGCGGGGCACCGGTGACAGTCTTGGTGCTGCCCGACATTGCGATCACTAAATCCAGTGCTGCGCGTGCCAACCCAAGGTTAACGGCGGCGTGAACTTGCGCCTGGTAGGAAACGGACGGGTAATAATAGAGGGGCTCGTCAATTGTGGAGGCACTGCCACGCACGAAAGTCCACTCGCGTTGGATGTTCTTTTGGTGCAATTTGAGGTCATGGCTCCCCGTCCCTTGCATCCCGACAACATTCCAGTTGTCGACGATCTGTACTTCGCTTGCCGGGAACACAGCGGTCAGCGGTTTGCCTGCCGTCGGTCCTCGACCGTTGGCCGATGTGCCACCGATGCCTACACCAATCCAGTTGGCACCTTTGCACCCACTAGCAAACCGCCAGTGCCCGCTGACTTCCCAGCCATTTTCAGTCTCTTTGGCGGGTTGTAGAGGGTAAAGGCCGCCAGCATAGACCTGGTCTGGCCCGTTGGCATAAATCAACGCTTGGGTTGTCGGGGGGAGTGCCGCCAGGTAGATGTTGGCTGAGCCGAACGCGGTCACCCAACCGACCGACCCGTCAGCTTCGGAAACCCGCTCTACGATGCGCAGGAACTCGGCTGGAGGCAGCGCGTCGCCACCGAAACATTTGGGAGTACTGGCGCGGAAGATACCCACTGCTTTCATTTTTTCGATCATGTCTAAAGGGACGTGGGAGCGTTGGTTAAACTCGCTGCGACGCTCGGCAATCTCCGCAATCACATCATCCAGGGAAATCGCCTTGATGCTGATTGGGGCGCCTTTACGTGTGTCACGATCATCGAAATTGTTTTTGCTGTTCATGTTTATTGTTCTCTGGCCAGGGTGATTGCATACACGTTCAGAATGCGTGGGCTGATAAGAAAAAATCAAATTCGGAATATGAATAAGCTAAATAATCTGTGGGAATTATCTGTCGTGCTATGCGCCTCTAATTGGGAGGGCATTTAAGGGCGATGGCTATTCCTGCTGTCAATAGTGCGTATGAGTAAAGCGAATTTGACCGGATGAACAATCCGTCTCAACATGGATTCACCCAGTCAATAATTACAAGGTGAAGGTTATGGTTAGCGATCAATCAAAACAACATTTTCGGCAAGCGCTGTCATTGTTGTCTGCGGCGGTGAATATCATTACTACCGATGGACCCCATGGTCGCTTCGGATTAACTGCGAGTGCGGTCTGTTCGGTCACTGATACGCCCCCAACATTATTGGTTTGCATCAACCGTAACAGTTCAATTCATGACGCGTTGCTGGGCAACAGGGCGTTGTGCGTAAATATACTGACCGGTGATCTGGAGGGTGCTGCGCGACAGTTTGCTGGTATGACCGACCTGCCGCCTGCTGAACGTTTTACCGGCCAGGATTGGCGGACAGGCTCCTCGGGCCTGCCGGTGTTGAACGATGCCCTAGCAAGCCTCGAAGGAAACATAGTAGATATCAAGGAAGTCGGATCGCACTCGGTATTATTTGTCGAAATTAACCAAATTCAGGTCCGTGAAGAGGGGGAGAGTCTGATTTACTTTGGGAGAAACTTTCACCGTCTGGGGCGGGCTGCAGCCGTCAACGTACAGACGTCGGCATCCTGAATAATTGCAGTTCCCCATTCGTGGGTGACAGGGTTTATAAAGAATGCTCGCACGCATCATTTGATATGAACTCCAGTATGGCTGCCGGAAGCAAACAGACTAATGATTAACCCGCGCAGCCAGGTTATCCCGGCATCCGATAGGAAACGGCTATGGCAATAAAGTCCCACCGAGATGGCTGGCAATTCGATGGGCAGACTCAGCAGCCGATAGCGCTGGTTGTGGTTTAGCTGCATGGCAATGGCACGCGGCAGAATCAATGCCAGATCAGTGTTGGCGACGATTTTCGGGGCAATCGTAAAGTTAGGCACTTTCAGAGCGATTTCGCGCGCAATGCCGGCCTTTCCAAATGCTGCATCGGCGGTTAGGCCATGGCCGGTAATATTGCTCGAAACGTCAACATAGCGCAGGGCGAGTATGTCCTGAACGCTCAATTCATCTTCCTGAAAAGGATGGCCGTCGCGCAACAGACAAATGAATTCGTCGTCTAGCAGGTTTTCGTGAATGCACTCTTCACCAAGTTCTACCAGATAGCCTATCGCGATATCTACATCACCTTTGCGCAATGCCATAGCCAGTTGCTCTATAGGCATTTGACGTACATCCAGGCGTACTTTCGGCGCCTCGCGCGCTAGCACTTCCATCACCGTCGGTAGCACATAAAGTTGCGACATATCCGACATGGAGATGCGAAAAGTACGATCCGCTGTTTTCGGTTCGAAGTTCGAAAACATCATTAATGCGCTTTGAATAATAGTCAGCGCATGTTCAATGGGTCCGTGCAGGCGAATAGCTGCGTCAGTCGGCTCCATCGACGTTGCTGTTCGTACGAACAGCGGATCGTCAAACACATCGCGTAGTCGACGCAGTGCGTGACTGACGGCGGGCTGGCTGAGGTGTAGGCGTTCGGCCGCGATTGTCAGGCTGCGGTGTTCCCAAATAGCCACAAAAGTCCTGAGAAGATTCAGATCGATCGTGGCCATGTTGATGTGCGTCATTTATTTACCACGAGCCTTACGCGTGATGCTGGAAAAGACGCCGTCGCGGTATATCCAGGCATGTATCAGCGCTGCGCAAAGATGTCCTAACACGAGCATAAACAGAACCCAGGCGAATAACCCATGTGCGGCTCGAAACCAAGCGTAAAGCGCGGAGCTGACAGGAGCAATGGGTGGAAGGTTCCAGCCCGCGAACATGGTGACAGGCCAGTTTCCGGCAGAGAGCGTCGCCCAACCGAGCAGTGGCAGGCAGAGCATCAGCAAGTAGAGCAATAGATGCGAAACATGCGCCGCCATTGCCTGCCAGTACGGTACGCTGACAGGCAATGGCGGGGTGGCGCTTAAAAGCCGATTGCCTAGACGCAGGATAGCCAAAAGAAGAATGGCGATTCCCAGAGGCCTATGAAGATCAATGAGCCAGGGACGCAGGCTCAGAGAAGACATCATGCCTACACCTATAAATAGCATAGCCAGGATAAGGACAGCCATGAACCAATGGAGAAGCCGTGCCGCGAAGTTGAAACTTTGCACACCGGTGTGCTTCTGCTGGGTATGCATTATTTGATTTCCTGTTTGCCAACCGCGTCAGTGGCTTTACCAAAACCGATTTCTCGTAATCGGGCGTTATAGGACTGGGAGTAAATACCCGCACGGGCTGCAAGCACCGGATCGTCTGAAAGTGCTATTCCTGAAGGTACAAGCGTCGGGTCAAAGTTAATGTCACGACATGCCCCATGAGTTTGCTCTACCACCTGGTTGACCTCTAACGTCCCAGCGATTACCTCCTTGCGGTTGCTCGGCCATGGTTGAGAAGGGTCGTTCACCGGATCTCCTGCCTCGGCCAGTTGGAATACCAGATCCCAGTACAAGGGTGCTATACCCACACGCTGAGTTATTTCATCAAACAGGAAGTCATGACTGGCTTGCGCATGAGCCTCTTTGCTCAACATCTCTACCGCCGCATGGGGGCGCATGGACCAGCGCACAGGTTGACGTTTTCCATCCGCTGCAATAAGTACGAAGGCGTTGATGGAATTATATTCGGTTCCTGCAAAACTGGCCGGCCAAGTCGCGTTCGCCTCTCGCTCTACAGACTTGCGAGCCTCTGGATATTTTTGAAAAAACGCGGCCACCTTGTCCGGGGCTGGTTGTCCAGTGGCAGCCACCGGTTCAAAGGCTTCGACCTGCGCCAGGAAACCTTCGGCATCCCGAGTCGCGAAGTAGGGTTCGTTGTTGAGCTTCATTCGCCACTGTGACTTATCGTCGCCTACCAGCATGAGTGCCATGCTGACGGTCGCCGTCGAATTGTCCGCCGCATGCGGGTCCACGGTGCCGATTGAAAAACGCCCGATGGCGGGGATGTTGGCCGGTAGAAAAATACGTGAGGTCGACAGAGGGACGGCCGCGCCGCTCGCATGAAAAGTCCCACTGAAACACATACCCTTACCGTGGGCCCGTCGATAGCCTGGTGGAAAATTATCCAGGGAGTCACCCAGAAACTCTTTTGTGGTAACGCCGGTGCCTAAAAATCCTCCTGCCCAGGCAAAAACCAGCACAAGAGCAGTCGCGATACTGAATATGCCCAACAACGGCACTCGATATTTCCATAAACCCTGAAGGTTATTCTTAAGCATAAAATTCTCAGCTGCACGTTGTCAGGCAGCGCTGGATTGAAACTGCCGAATGGATAGCGCCAACACTAGCCGGCGCAAAGCAGTAGTCATGTGTAAGACAGAGGGATTTGAACCGCCGATACGGCAGGGAAAAATCCCGTGGGCTCAATGGGTTTGCTTGAGCGGTAACGCATGACGAGCCCTGCGCCATAGCCTGCGTGTCATTACATTGCTGAGCACGCCCAAGGCAAATCACGCCGGCGATGCGCCGCTTTTGACGTTATATGTCCAGCACCAATCGTGGAGATTTTGATCGTGAACAGCAAACCAATATCGTATCGTTCGCCGCTTTTTCATCAGCAGTGAGATACACATCGCGATGGTCTGGTTCACCCTCTAAAACATCACAGAGGCATGTGCCACAAACACCCTGCTCGCAGGATATTTCGATATCAATACCTACTTCAGCCAGTGCTTGATAAATGGTCTGCCCGGTCATGACATTGACGGTTTTACCGCTGCGCGCCGCCACAACCTCAAAACCAGACCCATTGGTATCAATGTCGGCCTGAAAGTATTCGCGGTGAATGTGTGCATCAGGGTAGCCGAGTTCGAGAGCATTATTGATAACCCACTTCATAAAACCTCCCGGTCCACATGTATAGATGTGAGCCGTGTCCTGGCTGCCTCCTAATACGCGTTTGAGGTCCAGTTTGCTTTCAGGTTCATCGTCGAAGTGCAGCTGGACGGCTTGGGAAAATCCGGAGAGCTCCAACTCTTCAAGAAACGCACTTCGGCTACGTGAGCGTGCGCAATAATGCATTTCAAACGCCTTGCCCCTGGCTTCAAGTGCATAGGCCATGGCCAGCATCGGTGTGATGCCAATACCCCCTCCGAGCAGGATTGAACGTTCGGCATTCAAGTCCAGCGGGAAATGGTTACGAGGCAGGCTTATGTTTACCCTTACGCCTTCAAGCAATTCCTGATGGACTGCAATGGACCCACCCCTGGATTGAGGATCTCTCAATACCCCAAGGCGATAAATGCCTGCGTCAGCGGGATCGCCGCACAACGAATATTGGCGGATCACATTTGAGGGTAGGTGCACATCAATATGGGCACCGGCCTCAAAGGTCGGTAAATTGCCGCGGTCTGCCCGCGCCAGCTCGATGACGACCACATCATCACCTTGCAGCACTCGTTTAAGCACGACTACGTTTAGGAGTTCATTCATCGGGTAATACCTGTACGCACGCGGGAAGACAATTCATATTGATGGTTTAAAAAAGCTCGCCAATCTTCATTCAGCCTGATCAAAAACACGCATAACACCGGCCTTGAGTGACGTGTGGGCGAGTAAGCCTTCTTCACCCAATTCATGACCTGCGCCTGAATCCTTCATGCCGCCGAAGGGGAGGCTGAGATCCAGCACATTGTGGTTATTGATCCAGATAGTGCCTGCCTTCACGCCGCCGAAGAAGCTCGTGATCCGATCAACGTTTTTGGTCCAGATACTGGCACCCAAACCAAATGAGGTCGCATTGGCGCGCTGGATAACCTCACGGTCGTCCTTGAAGGAAAAGGCTGTTAGCACCGGCCCAAAAATCTCCTTTTGGGATGTGATGCTGTTGTTTGTAAGGTCGGTCAAAATGGTAGGCTGAATATAAGCGCCAGGGCTGTTGATCGTTTCGCCCCCACACAGTAATTCTGCACCGGACTCAAGGCCCTGGTGGATCATGCTCATCACCTTGTCGCGGTGGGCGTGATGCACGAGTGGACCCATCTGCGAACTTAAATCCAGACCCGGGCCAATTTTGATGGTCCGTGCGATTTCAGCGACTCCCGCAGTGACTTCGGCGTAGTGGCGTTCGTGGACGTACAGCCGAGAACCTGCGCAGCAGTTTTGACCATGATTGCCGAAAATAGCCCAGGCAGCGCCGGGAATAGCGATGTTCAAATCGGCATCTTCGGCGATGACTACCGGTGACTTACCGCCGAGTTCAAGCGTGTATTTTTTCATCAGGGGCGCAGCTATTGCGGCGATTCGTTTCCCTGTCTCAGTCGAGCCTGTAAAACTTATCTTGTCCACGCCAGGGTGCGCAACAAGCGCCGCACCTACTTCATGACCCAGGCCGGTAATGACATTGACAACTCCAGGTGGAATGCCAGCTTCATTACACAGCTCCGCCATGCGCAAAGTAGTGAACGGGGTTTGTTCAGCGGGCTTGAGAACAATAGTGCACCCCGTTGCAAGAACAGGCGCCAATTTCCAGACCGCTTGGCAAAGCGGCACGTTCCACGGGGTAATTGCTGCGACGACACCCAGTGGCGATCGTTTTGTGAAACCAAAGAATTTTTGATCCGGCAGGTAAGGAACGGACAAGTCCAGGGTTTTTCCAGAGATTTTGGTGGACCACCCGGCCATATAACGCAGCGTATAGACCGACAGGTCCGCATCGAATGCGCGAGTGTTTCGAATAAGGCGGCCACTGCTGAGCGTCTCGAGTTCAGAAAGCTCCTGAGCATTTTCCGCAATCAAATCAGCGAGCCGCAGCATCAAAGCTTCACGTTGATAGGGTCTCATTCTGGACCAGGCGCTGTCTTCAAATGCCTTGCGTGCAGCGGCCACTGCCAGGTCGACGTCAAATTGGTCTGCCTGTGCGATTTGACCTAATTCAAGACCGTTACTAGGATCGGCGATAGAAAAGTATTTTTCTGAATGCGGGTCCCTGAACTCACCATTAATGAAGATTTGGGTACGTTTGCCGATCCTGGATTTAGCCCCAGCGGTGAGGTGTTCGTAGTTATTTGCCAATGTCATGATCGAATGCCCATTGTTATTGTTTCAGGGGCCGCTATCGTACTAGCGGAATATAAAGGAAATTAATATCCCGCACCGTCAAGAGTTGGACAATGACAGCAGAGGTACCTATTGTTGCCCTTGCTGCAACAAAGGCGAATCATCCAGGTGGTGCGTCCAATGTCTCACTTGCGTGTAGGGCGGATTGGTTTTTGCTGATCGTGCCCTAGGTCGTGGACCGCGACTGCACTAAGCTGAGACGATGACGATATCGGGTAAAAAAGTGGTGCATCTAACCGGACCGGTATATCTGGCCTGTATGGATACAAGCAAGTATGGGCTTTAAGGCGAATTAAGAGTGTTGTATAATTTCTGGAATTTTTAGGTAAAAAGGAAATTCTTAATGAGGGTTGCTAAAAACAATCAAAAGACTGAAGAGAAACGTACGGCTATTTTGGTCGAGGCAAGGATGGTATTTCTCGACTCGGGAAATGCTGGATTCAGTATGAGAAGCGTGGCTAAAAAAGTCGATATGTCGCTGAGTCATCTTCAATATTTTTTTCCGACCAAAGATCAACTATTTTTGGAGATGGTCAGGTATACCGTAAATGACTATCTGAAAAATTATAAACTCATAATGATAGAGTCCTATAATAGTCCCGAACAACAGATGTCTGCTGTGTTGGATTATTTGTTTAGCGATCTCATGCGACTGGATGTCACAGCTATCTTCGTCGAGCTCTGGGGGATGGCACTCCGGGATGTAGAGGCGCGCCTTTTTCAGCGTAAACTGTACAGAGTCAATAGGCGAAAATTTTCGACAATCCTTACCAGGGTTTACCCTGACGCATCGCGTGAGACCATCAAACGGGTCGCAACCCAGGTGCTGTTACACATCGATGGCATTATGGTGCTTTACATGGTGGATTGGCCGGATGCGCAGAATTATGAGCGAATAGTTCAAGACGCTAAATCCATCATATGGAGAATCATGGAAAATATCGCTCAGAAAAAAGAGACTAGTCAACTGCCGTAGCTATGGCATTTTTCCGAACCAAGAAAATCTTATTGGGATTTCTGCTGGTGCAATCACGAATGCGCCGAATCTGTGCGTTTATCGCCATTGCCAAGTAATGCACCAAATCACGCGAAAGAGGGGACAGCTTCCTGGATTGGCGCGAAATAATTTGTACTTGTGTTACATTCAAGGCGTGATAATCGATAGGAATAGCTTTTAATGTGCCGTTGCATAACTCATCAATGACGGGAAAGTCACTGAGTATTGTCGAGGCTATGCCATTGCGCGTGAGGTCCAACATTATCTTCAGTGAGTTTGAAGTAATGTAAGGCTGGAAGTGAGCGCTGCTTTCACTTTGCAACTGATCAATAATCCCTCTGATCCGGTACTCAAGCGGGGGGAGAACAATATCTTCGTCAGCCAGGTCTTGAAGACTGAGTATCGATCTGCCCGCCAGCGGATGGTCGGGGTGGACAATAGCTCTCATGGGTTGGTCGAAAGAATGGAGCCTATTGATGTTGGCGGTCTTGGTAGGGGAAAACACCAATCCTATGTCTGCTTCGTCTTCAGCGACCATTCGCTCAACTTCGTGAGAGGGCGCAATCAACAGCTCAGTGTGCGATTGTCGGTTAGCTTTGAAAAATTGATAAAGCTCACCTATGGCCTGAGTACTAAGTAGTCCTTCGCCCACCGCAATGCTGGTTCTATTTAAATATCCTTCTTTGAGTTGGCCGAGTTTTTTCAAAAGTTGATTGTGATGACCCATACGCTCAACATAATAATCAACTGCAGCCTGACCAGCGGCGGTCAGGCAGATCCTGTGAGTACCTTCTTGTATGAGCTGAATACCTAGATCGGACTCCAGTTTTGCAATCTGGCGACTGATGGAGGAGACGGCGAGCTCCAGCTCTTCGGCCGCCGCGCGCATGGTTCCCAGTCTGGAGCTCAAATACAGATACTTGAAGCGTTGATCTTGAAGCTCAGTTTGGGAATTCATCATGGGTGCCTCGCACGGTTCGCATCATCAAGTTTTTTATTATGCTGACGAATCTATGCTAGTGAATGCCGGTAAGCAATACTGCGGGCTAGTTTTTTTGGTCAGTGACCTACAATATTTTTATAGCTTTTTGATCTAAGAAGGCGTTTCTGTCTGCACCGAAATTTGCGGTTCCAGATTGCACGTTTAACGTTCTATGGGACGCTTGATTGCTGAGGTACCCCTGATTTCCTGGCTTGATCAGCTGTGCTGGCGCTTGAGGTGATACGGTGCGGGATTAACTATGGGTGTGTCGCCAGTGACGAGATCAGCGACCAGTTGTCCGGCTGCTGGAGAGGTGCCAAAACCATGCCCTGAGAATCCGCAAGCAAGCGTCAAGCCCGGGATTTTATCCACGGGGGATATCACTGGGAGGCCATCCGGCGTTACATCGATCATGCCAGCCCATTCGAGCTCTATGGTGGCTTTTTTAAAAGCGGGCCAAGCTTCAGTGAGATTGCGTAATGCAGCCCGATTCAGTCCGTGATTGACGTTTGGGTCTATTGTCCGTCTCTGCTCGAAAGCAGAGGGACCTTGGTCAGAACTGCGTCGCGACAGGGCCAGTTCTGTCATGAACTCTCGTCCCAGGGAAAGATTCATGTTTTTCCATTGGGAACGCAGTGTGGAAAAGTAGTGATGCCCGATCAGCAAGCTGTCAGGTACGATCGGCACCATGAAAGCTCCCCGGTTCGTAATGATGTATCCGCCGTCCTGGTGTTTGCGAAAAGAGATATCTGGAGTGCCTACTGCGACTTCAGTCATGCCCTCTATCGTCAGAGGAGCGGTCCGAAGGACTGAGGCGACTACCGGTAACGTCAAGAGGGGAACACCGCAGGCAGCCAGAAAGCGTCTCGACCACATGCCGCCGGAAAGGATTACGTTATCGCACCGCACTTCCCCCCGCTCGGTTACAACACCGCTTACTCTGCCTGCCGACATGGATAGCGCTCGCACCGCGCAGTTCTCCACGATGATAACGCCTTTTGCAATAGCCGCCCGTGCGATGGCACTGCTGGCAAGAGTAGGCTCTGCTCGGCCATCAGAGGCTGTATAAATTCCGCCTGCCCAATCGACGGTGCACCCTGGAGAAAGATCAGTGATTTCTCTCGCCGTGACCAGGCGTGAGTCGAGCGAGGCATCAGCGACTGAGTTCAACCATTCTTGATGTGAAGCCATTTCCGCGGCGGAGCTGGCGGTATACAAAATACCGGTCTGTCTGTAGCCAACATCGGCATTGAGCCGTTGCGCCATGGTGCCCCATAGTTTTTCTGCGGCGATTGAAAGAGGGAGGTCCAGTTTGGCCCGCCCCATTTTCCTGATCCACCCCAGATTTCGCGAGGATTGTTCGCCAGCAATTCGGCCCTTTTCAAGTAGTGTGACGGGTATGCCACGTTCTGCCAGCGACAATGCCGCAGTGAGTCCGATAATGCCCCCTCCGATCACCACCACTGTCGTGGCGGCAGGAAGAACGACAGAAGTCTGAACGGGAGAGATAGAGGGGGCCAAGTTTCTTATCCTTGATACTGTATACGTTATCGAAAGTGCACTGAATCGCTACGCCCTGGGGCTGCTAAGTGTCACGTGTTGTTATGAGTAATCGTGATTTCTTTGACATTGGCCTTTGAGACCCCGCGATAGGCGGTGACTTCAATTTCAACTTTGTATATCTCAGATCCCAGGGGAGGGCTGGTCAGCGTCAGCGTTGGATTAATACCGCGCATTTTTTCTGCGTAGGTGGCCATTACGATATCTATGTCCTTCGCAAACGGTATGAACACGCGCGCGGCAACGATATCGCCAAGCGAAGCGTCAACGGCCGAAAGGGCATGTTCTATATTGGCCAAGACTTGAAGGGTCTGCTCAGCCGGGTCTTCGGGCATTTCCTTTGTGGCGGGATTGCGGCCGGCGGTATTGGATACGAAAATCAGATCGCCGACGGCGATGAGGCGCGAATAGCTACCCAGCTCCTCAAACTTGGATCCGGTTTTAACTTTAATAACGTCGATAACTTCTTTCATGTGGAGTGTCCGATATTCAATGAAGACTCTGGAGGCGCGCTGGCCGTGCGGGCTTAACTTAGCGTTGGGGTTTCCCAGAGATTAAGTTTGACGCCTATGCCTTTTTCGCAGGCGTTGCGATAAATAACGGTGCCCCACGCAACATCTTCTACCGGCATACCGCCGACCGACATAATGATGATTTCATCGTCGTTTTTGCGGCCGGATGCTTCACCGACAACAATCTTGCCCAGATCCTCGAGCTGGTCAGGTGACATTTTTCCTTCGTCGATCAGATCCAGGAATTGGATGCCCACTACTGGCACGATGTTGTGCACTGGCTTGGGATTTTCTTCATGCCATGCCTGGTAGAGAGAAGGATTGTCCAGAACCTTGCGGATGTCGGGTGACTGCATGCCTTCATCGATACTCGTCAAGGCGGGCATGGACAGGAACGTACCAGGGCTTACCCATTCACGCTTCACCACAGGATAGGCAGAGGCATCACCAATTGCTCCGGAATTGCAGAATGTGACGATGTCACAGTCGCGTACCACAGCTTCGTTGGTGTCAACCACATGAATGTTGACAATCTGCGGAAAAGTCTCACGAACCCACGATGTAAACGCATCGATATTTTTTTGGCCGCGTCCCTTGACTTTAACTGTGTCAATCTCAGGACATTCGGCAACGAATGCCGAAAGTGAGGTCTTCGCCATCACACCTGGACCCAGAATGCCAACAACCTTCGAATTCTTTTTGGCCAGATGGCGGGCGCCTACGCCAGGCACGGCGCCTGTTCGATAAGCAGAAAGAAGATTCGCTGACATGATTGCCAGAGGAGCGCCTGTATCGGCATCGTTGAGTACGAACAGAAGGATGGAGCGGGGGAGGCCCTTCTCTCGATTCGCGATGTTGGATCCGTACCATTTCATCCCTGCTGTTCGAAATTGACCGCCAAGGTACGCAGGCATCGCCATGAAGCGTCGATCGGGAGTAGGTTTGGGCATGCCCGGAAAAGGTGAGTCTTCGGGAAATACCACCACAGATCCGTGGGAATTGTTATTGGGACCTGCCATCCGGTAGTCACCGTGGTACATCAGGGAAAACATTTCTTCCATCGTGTCAACGCAGGCTGCCATATTGGTGACGCCCGCCTGAATCATGTCCGGTTCGGAGAGGTAAATGAAATCAATATTAGGTAAGTTGTGCATAGTCGTTGATGCTCATTTTGAAATACTGCTCTTGCCGCTGATACGAACCTTTCTCAGCGGAGACGTGATCTGACCGGTTGCGCTTTAACCTTCAACGCCGTTGTCATTCTGAATCGAACGGTCCAAATCGCAGGGCCTTCGAATAATCGGGTGAGCCATGGCGGTTATGCGCTTTTTTCAACGCTTAACTGCTCCAAATCAGCCTTGGAGCATTCGCCATGAGTTCTGGCGCTCAAGCTAAGCTAGGTAACAGACCACCCTTATCCTACAGTTCGTTTTTTTGAACTCGATGACATTCGAGGCGACACTTGTTGTGGTAATGACAACGCTTGCGCTAGCAGGGTATAGCGGCTATTCCGGTCAAGCACCGATCAACATCATTGCCTAAAAAGCAACATGATTCCTGGTTGCTGTGATTGTGGTCCGATTTCTATGTCAGTAATTTCCTTGTCTTGTTTTTGCAGATTCGACAGGAGCCTTTTCATGATTTCCCCCATTTCTGACATTTCCCTGCTGGAAGAGCGTATTCGGGTACTTGAGGCCGAATCTGCGGTTCGCCATTTACTGAATCGGTATATGTTTTTGTGCGACGTTCCCGGGCCTGAAACACGTGAAATCGAGCTGGGCCAATTGTTCTGCCAGGATGCAGTTTGGCAGGGGGTCGGATCTCGGTATGCCCTTAAGTTTGGTCGTGTAGGCGGACGCAAAGCGATAGTGGCGATGCTCATGAGTTACCTGCCGCCGGCTCCACACTTTCTGTCAAATATGCACTTTCTTTCCGGTGAGCAGATATCTGTCGATGGTTTTCAAGCCAAAGGCCGATGGGTAATGCAGCAACTCAGTCGCTACGAATCTGGCCAATCAGGATCAATTGTCGCCGCCCTCAGCGTGGAATTTCTCTGGGAGGCAGACGCCTGGCGCATCTCCTCTTTTTCAACTGAACGCGTTGATGCCTTTCGTCTCGAGAATGTCCAGGGGGCGTCACTGTGAGCCCTCTGGTCATTGAAGGTTGCATCGGGGGGCCAGGTCGGACGGTCGCCATCAAGGATTCTTTGGATGTGGCAGGTTGGCCAACACGGTGTGGGAGTCGTGCTTTCGAACACGCCCCGCCAGCCCAAGACCATGCAACTGTTGTGAAGGCGCTTCTCGACGATGGTTGGCAAATCATTGGCAAGACTGTGCTGCATGAGCTGGCTTTCGGTGTGACCGGTATCAACGAGTGGGCTGGAACGCCAGTTAATCCACAGGCACCTGATCGGATACCTGGTGGCTCTTCCAGTGGCTCAGCGGTCATCGTTGCTCAGGGGAATGTGGATGTGGCATTGGGTACTGATACAGGAGGTTCTGTGCGCATGCCGGCTGCCTGCTGCGGGGTCTTGGGTCTCAAGCCATCGTTCGGTCGTTTGAGTCGTCACGGTGTGTATCCGGCCTCCAGTTCTCTTGATGTTGTAGGAACCATGGCTCGTGATCTCGAGACGCTCGTGGCTGCGATGACTTCAATGGACTCAACTTTCTCGGCGCATAAGCCTCTCGGGAAATTTCGGGCAGGTTTAGTCAATGTCTCTTGCGATCCTGCGATTGAGCAAGCCATACGGGACGAGATGAATCGTCGCGGCTGGGACTGGGAAGTCGTCACGCTGCCGCTTCTTGATCAGGCATTCGAAGCTGCATTGACCGTCATTAATGCTGAAACGTGGGCTGCCTATGGTCATTACACCGGCCAGGCTTTACTGGGTGCCGATATTGAGGCGAGGTTACTGCGTGCGGCCAACACCGATGCCGTGGCCGTACAAGCTGCGCATGCGGTGCGCATGGCATTCAGCGAACAGGTAGACCATTTGCTGGAACGCTTCGATACACTCGTCCTTCCGAGTTTGCCTCGTCTGCCACCGCTGTTGGTTGATGTATGCAAGGGTGAATCGGTGATCGATCTGACGCGCTTCCTCAGGCCGTTCAACTTGAGCGGGCACCCGGCATTGAGTGTGCCAATTCCCTATCCGGGTTCCTCCATTAAAACCAGCCTGCAACTCATCGGAGCAAAGGGTGAGGATGCACGTCTGTGTGCCATTGCTGGTGCGTTCCTTTGAATAAATCAGCGTTCGTCATCGAGCGCAGCAAGCACGCGGGTCAGGCGGTGCAATCACCAGGCGGTGCAAAAAGTGACTCAGTTCCTTCTCGGGCGACCAAGGACCTGATCAGGGATGTCACCAAAAGGTTGCAGCGTTGCAATCTGTACAACGAATGTCGCTTACGGTGTCATCGTTTTCGCCGCGAAGTACTGCAAGGATACCGGTAGGCCGTACCCCATATGAAGCCGGCTACATGTGATGCGCAATCTACATCGCGCCGACAATTAGAAGGACACACTTGAACCAGATTCAAGCCGATTGCCAAGGCCAGGAATATACACTGCACATTGATGCCTCATTGAATAGGCGTCATAAATCGTGTCATCGAAAACAAGTTCCTGAGTACCCGCCTTTTGGCAAGATAAGCGTTTAGTGAACTTGGCAACGAGTGGAGGGCGATATAAAGAATAGCCAGGCTGCGGTTTTCAGGGGCAGCGGGCAGGTATCGCTTGCGCTTGAGGAGCGCTCGCGTTGGTCCGCAAGGATGCTGCTGCATCGATTTATTTCCGTTATTCATAAAATAATTAGAGTGGAGAATTGGGATGACAGAGCTATCCGAGCCCCTATCTGCAGATGTGCCTGCAGGCGGCCAGCAATTAGAAGGTAATCTAAGTGCTTATAAAATCGCGTTATTGGTGATTGCAGCCGCAGGACCGTTAGGGGCGGTTCTCACCGCGGCCCCCATCGCTTTTGAGCACGGTAATGGCGCTGGCCTTGCCGGAGCATTCCTGCTGGCAGGAATTCTGATGATTTTTTTCTCAATAGGGTATGGCGAATTAATCCGGGCGATCCCGGGGGCCGGCGCATTTTACAAATACCTCACGGTGATCTTTGGACGGGGCGTAGGAGCGGGGGCGGCATGGGTTGCCTTAGCCTCTTATCTGGCGATTACCACGGCAATTGCTGTAGCGTCCGGGTATTACACGAATATGACCATGCAAGGGTTTGGTATTGATATCGGCTGGGCAGCATGGACCGTCTTATACATGGGGGCGATCTGTTACCTGGGTCGGGCGAATATTGATTTTGCCGCAAAGATCCTCGTGCCTTTGGTGCTTGCAGAGTTCTTTGTGCTTTTTCTACTGGGTATTTCCATATTCTTGGATAAAGGTCTTAACGCCTTCCCGGTTCAAGCCATCTCGATAGACGCAATAATGTTGCCGGGGCTGGGGGTTGGGCTCATGGTGGCGCTGGCATCATTCCTCGGTGTCGAGTCCGCCGCGCTTTATGCGATGGAAGCCAGGAAGCCTGCAAAAACCATTCCGCATGCCACTCGTTTGGCGGTCGTTTTGGTAGGCGTCGCCTACCTGATCATTATCTGGCTGATCATCGGTGAGGTTGGGTTTGACTCCATCAAGGACGAGGCAGCAATAGCGAAGGGCGGGTTGGTCATCAATTTGTTCACGACTCGTTTGGGTAGCACGATGGCGACAATTGTTTCCCTCATGCTGTGCACCAGCAACTTTTGCTGTTTGTTGTCACTGCATAATGCTGCGACGCGGTATGTTCAAGTTTTGGCCAAAGACAGACACTTGCCGAATGTTCTTTCACATGTTCATGAAACGAAAAAATCTCCAGCCAATGCAAGTCTTCTTGTAACCGTGCTCGTTGCGCTGACCATTATCGTCTCTTCCTCCCTGGGCTATGACGCCTTTGTATTTTTGTTTCCCGTAACGGTGGCATTGTCGACGCTTGGATTGATAGGGCTTCAGACATTTGTCACATTGGGGGTCGTCGTTCACTTCAAAAGAGCCAACGATAAACGGTATTTTAAAACGTTACTCAGCCCGCTCATCGCACTGGCTGGGCTGAGTACTGCCGTTTATCTCATCTACGATAATTACGGCATGCTAACGGGCAGTGAGTCTGCCTGGGTCAATGGCACTCCATTACTTCTGGTTGTCTTATTTCTCTACGGGATAATCAAGGGGCGCATCAGGAAAGCTGACTCGTCCGGGATCAAATGATATAGGCCATGCCTACACCGCCGTTAAGCTTGATCCAGGTGGATTGACGCTTGTTGTCTTTAAAACAATAAACCTCTCGCGGTCGGCGGTTGATGAGGTGTGGGTGCGGGCTTAAGGTTATTTCAAAATAACTCTAGTCACATTGCGATAGAAAGGTAATTAATTGTGAGCGATTTAATTAACGTTGTCGGGCTTGATATGGAGCCCGCAAGTTTGGTCAAGCACGACCGCGTGCACACGTCGTTGTACACCGATGCCAAGCTGTTTGACATGGAACTGGAAAAGATTTTCTACAGTACCTGGGTCTGGGTCGCGCACGTCAGCGAGATCCCGGAGGCGGGCAGCTACAAAAGCACCTACATCGGCAAGCAGCCGGTGATCGTGGTGCGCGACCGCAAGAAACAGGTCCATGTGCACCTCAACCGCTGCCGCCATCGCGGCGCTACGGTATGCGAACACAAGAAGGGCAAGACCAACAGCTTTGTCTGCCCATATCACGGCTGGAGTTACGCGCTGGATGGTTCACTGCGTGGTGTGCCGAGCCCTGAAAGCTACGGTGATTGCCTCGATAAGGGCGAGCTGCCTCTGGTCAGCCTGCGTGTTGAAGAATATGCGGGCATGCTGTTTGCCACTCTCAAGGATGACATCGAACCACTGGTCGACTTCCTCGGGCCTGCCAAGAAATGGATCGACCTGTTCATGAAACAGGGCGCCGGTTACCCGATCAAGGTCCCAGGCGAGCACCGTTTCCGTTTTCCGGGCAACTGGAAAATCCAGTTGGAAAATACCACAGACGCCTACCACTTCCCGCTGGTGCACAAGTCATTCCTGGCATCGGTAGATGAGCAAACCCTTAAACTTTTCGACTTCGTTGAAGGGCCGGGTTACGTCGAAGACCTTGGTAACGGGCACAGCGTAATGGTGATGATCCCCGACTTGGTGGATCTTGAAGCCGATCTCGACAAACCGATCCCGGAGCGCTTCGAGGAGCTTGCTGCGCAATTGCGCGAAGACGGTATCGAAGAGCAGCAAGTACGCCGTATTGTTCGTGCTGTCGGTGGCTCGGGTTTCAATCTTAACCTGTTCCCCAACGTTGCCTGTTCCATGGCGTTTTTTCGCGCGCTGCAACCGATATCGGTGACAGAGACGGAAATTCATCACTCGGTAATCACCATGGACGGCGGCCCGGCTATAGCCAACCGCTACCGCCTGCGTTTGCATGAGCACTTCCAGGGGCCGATGGGCTTTGGTACTCCGGACGATTCCGAAGCCTGGGAGCGTGTGCAGAAAGGCGCCAGTGCTGGCGAAGACCTGTGGATCATGTTGAACCGTGGCCTGCCGGGTGAGAAACCGACCGAAGACGGGCTGGTCAGCGACGTAAGCGCCGAGACCGGCATGCGCGCTGCTTACCAGCAGTGGAAAAAGATGATGACGGCAGAGACTAAGTAAATGAACCTGCAATTACTGAATCAAGTCACCGCTTTTATCTGGGCTGAAGGCGACATGCTCGACCATGGCGAATTCGACACCTGGTTGAGCCTGTGGAACGAAAAGGGTACTTACATTATCCCGATCAATCCCAAGGAAGAAGACTTCGAAAACACCCTCAACTACGCCTATGACGATCATCACATGCGTCAGTTACGAATCCAGCGTCTGACCGGAGGTGATTCGATTTCCACCAGCCCGCAGCCGCGTACCGTGCGCACCCTGTCACGTTTTCGTGTGCTATTCGAAAGCGATGAAAAAGTGACGGTCCGTTGCGCGCAAAACGTGCGGGAGTTCCGTAAGGACTCGCTCAAACATTACAGCGCTGACATCGTCTACGAGCTTGAGCGCGTCAGTGATACTTTCAAGATTCAGCGTAAGTTGATTCGTTTGATCAACGCTGACGACGCGCTCGCCGGGATAGGTTATATACTTTAAGTTAACAGTTCGGGTGCCGGAGACGAGGAGTGTCCGCACTGTTTCTGCCGGCTATAAGAGCGGTGCCTTCTGATAATCGCCAAGCGTTTTGATCGGAAGGCACTTTGTCGGGGTTTAACAGTGTCTGCTGAGGGTGTCGGTTATAGATTTAAATATCAGTCTCTGTAGAGACGGGTGTTTTCTGTTGGGTCAGCATAGTTAAGTTTTTAACGCTTCTTATACTTGGCACATGCTCTACAGAAAAAACACGTCAGACTCGATTGTTGTACAGATAATAATACTCATGTTAGGCCTGGTAGAGAGTTATTCAAGCAAGCTATCGCGAGGAGGTGAAAATTTAAAAAAAACGCTACAGATGTTTAAACATAGATTGCGCAACTATTAATCAGTAGCTCGCATTGACTACCCTAACGACTGCAGAATCCTGGCGGCATTTAAATGCAGGTGAGGAATAGCCCATTTAATGTATCGCTTAACCCAATAAAAAAAATGGAAATGCAACCATGCGTCGATATTCTCTGCTTCACTTTTGTACCCTCGCTGCACTGTTCAATGCAACAACTCCCGTGGGCGCTTACGAGCTTTTTTCCCGAGATGACACCAATCTTAATGCTAATCTGGATGCGGTTTTTGGCGTTTTCCACAGTCGTGAAAGTTATCCAGCTTCTGGCCGGTTAACACAGGGAGCGTCCTCATGGAGAGAGGGCTACATCAAGTATGGCGTGAGCGGCGATCAGGGATTGCGAGGCGCAGGGACGGCCTATGGTGCCTTCTCACTGGTCAGTTCGGCCACTTGGGGGGACGGGGACGCTGCAGGCTACACTGATGGATCTGAGCGCACAACCAAGATTGAAGATGCTTATCTGGGATGGCGCTCGGGCAACCTGTTTGAAGTCCTTGGCAAAGACGGCATCGACTTTTCATTCGGTCGACAGAATATTGCAGTGGGCGACGGCTTCCTTATTCAGGGCGACGCCTTCAGTGCGGGTCGCGGCCTCGGCGACGGACAGTACAATCGTGGAGGCGCTTTCTACGTGGCTGCCCGCAAAGCGTTCGATAAGACAGCCGTGTTGCGCATTGGCGGTAAAGAGGGCTGGCGTGGCGATCTGATGTGGCTTAAATCCGATAACCCCACTCAGGCCAATACCGAGATGTACGTTGGTACGCTGGAACACGTGGCTGCAGCGGGTACCGTTGGCCTGACGTACATCAACACCACGAAAATCGCTGAACAGTACGCTTCCCCTCTTCAGCTTGAGCGTGACGGCATGAAGACCTACAGCGTGCGCGCAGCGGGTAATGCGGGCGTGCAAAACCTGTTTTTGTCGGGTGAATACGCCAGGCAAAACAAACCGAATGCGGCGAATGAGGACGCTTGGTATCTGGAAGCAGGGTGGACCTTTGCTGATGCCCCGTGGAAGCCGAGCGCCAGCTATCGCTACAGCCGCTTTTCAGAGGGTTATGACACCTTGTTTTATGGGACGGGTCGTGGCTACGGCACATGGTTCCAGGGTGAAGTGGCCAGTAACTATGCTGGCCCCTTCAACAATAATGCTCGTATCCAGAATGTTACGTTCAAGGTCAATCCTTTGGAAAGCTTGACCCTCGGAGCCATGTACTTTAATTACGACACCATCGATCGTAACGTGCGTAACACCGATGGTCATGAAGTCGACCTGTATGCCGAATGGCGCGTTAATCAGCACTTGACCGTTTTGCCGTTGTTAGGCATCTACCAGCCAGACAAGAGCGCAGAGCAGGGGGGGACGCAGTTGGGTAACAACGATACAAATGTGTACACCCAGTTGGTGTTTGCTACCACATTTTGATACCTGGCAGGTGACTGATGTGACCTGTTTTTGTTCCTGGCCGTTTAGATAAAGTTGTATCCCTACACACGCCATAGCCCACCGTCGGATCGCCGAGTTTTGCCTGGTAAACGTTCTGTACTTCTTGCGAGATCTAGCTTGATCAAAGAAAAGCATGACGCAAATAACGCAGTCAGTAATAGAAACCGGCAGAGCGTTTCATCCGTGCGGCTGGAATAGTTTCCACTTTTGCTCCTTGGTGGAGGTGCCCTCGTTCCCGAGGGCACCCTTTTTAGACAGCCACTCTTTTTGAGCGGTTATTGGCCGCTTTATTCTGGAGTTGCGTTTCCCAAGACTATTTCGTCTGGAGCACTCACGATTTTAGCCCCATCGACTTTCCTGACAGCGTCGCCGCGACATCGAGCATCTTTTCGCGCCAACGCCGAGGGCCCGCTCGAAGCGTGATGTCCGAAATTTACAATACCGTCACCAACCGCACGCCGATACTCGACGCTCGATAGCGTGGGAGCAGCCGATATCCCCTTCAGTCGGGAATAATAATGTCCACTATCACAAACATAGCCTTCATCTACTTGTCCGAGCCCGTATCGCTTCGATCGTTTCTGATTTGACCCAAACCTCATGCCACTGTAGGAGCGAGCTTGCTCGCGAAGAACTCAAATGCACCGCGTTCAGACAGGATGCGCGCGTTATCGTTGACGCTCTTCGCGAGCAAGCTCGCTCCTACGCAGATTAGCGGAGCGAAGTTATGCACTCAGTCAGCAGTTTCTTCACCACTCGAGCAGGCCTGAACCTGCATGTCCTGCGCTCGGACTTTTTGCCGGCGGCGATCCTGCAAGCCATGCGCGACTGCAATGCGCAGGTGCGCACCGCCGAAGTCGCGGACGCCAGCCATTATGTGCACGACGACCAGGGCGCGGTCTGCAACCGGCTGGTCATAGAGTTTCTTCACAGCCTCGCGATTTCCGGTCGATGAACCCGCGGGCACGCCTGATTGTATTGCTCTCATCATTGACGGCCTTCGGGCCGTTTTCGATTGACACTTACCTGCCCAGCTTCCCGCAAATCGCCGAGGACCTGTCGACCAGCACTGCGCAGGTGCAACACACCATCAGCGCGTTTCTCGCCGGGCTGTGCCTGGGCATGTTGTGCTACGGCCCGTTGTCCGACCGCTATGGCCGGCGCCCTCTGCTGCTTGGCAGCCTGGTGCTGTACGCGGCAGCGACCCTGGGTTGCCTGTTTGCCGGCAGCGTCGAACAACTGATTGCCTGGCGCTTTTTCCAGGCGCTCGGTGGCGCGGGCGCGCTGGTACTGGCGCGCGCCGTTGCCAGGGACATGGTCGGCCTGGTGGAGGCCGCCAAAGTGCTGTCGTGGATGCACGTGTTGACGATGATGGCGACACTGGTCGCGCCGATGATCGGCACCTGGCTGGTGCTGATCCAGGGTTGGCGCACGATCTTCGCGTCCTTGTTCATCCTGTCCAGCCTGTGCCTGTTGCTGGTTACCCTGACGCTGAAGGAAAGCCTGCCGATACAGGATCGCGGCGCGTCCGTGGCGGCGGCTTTCGCGGCCTACCTTGCCATTGCCCGCCAGCCCAGGGCGGTGGCGCTGATCCTGTGCATGGCCTTGGGCTTTGGCGGCATGTTCGCCTTTATCACCGCGTCGCCTTTTGTCTACGTGGTGTACTTCGGCGTCTCGCCGCGGGTATTCAGCGCATTGTTCGCCCTGAACATCCTCGGCATCATCCTGGTGACCTTCATCAACGCCCGCTGGGTGGGCCGTTTCGGACCGCAACGCATGCTCGGGGTGGGCACGGTACTGGCGAGCGGGGCAGGGCTGGCGATGATGCTGGTCGGCTATACCGAATGGGGCGGGCTGGCGAGCATCGTGTGTTGCATGATGCTGTACATGGGCGTGACCGGTTTGATCGGCGCCAACTGCATGGCCAGTCTGATGATGCTGTTTCCACGCCAGGCCGGCGCGAGCGTGGCGCTGGGGATTTCGGTGCAATTCGCTACGGGGGCGCTGGCCAGTCTGTGGGTCAGCCATTTGGCTGATGGCAGCGCCTGGCCGATGTGCCTGGTGGTGGGGTGTTGCGGGTTGGGCGCGTTGGTTGCTTATGGTGTGACCCTTCGCCTGCCTGCCCGGGCGGTCGCCGTGACGGCTTGAGCCAACTTGCCGATGGGTTGTCAGCCCTGACCAAGAATTCGGCAATATTGGACATGCCAGCCAGGCCAATCCGTTCCACACTGTGGACGTGATAGGCCCTGATAATAAAAAGGTAGGCGGGTATGTCGTTGTCTCTGGAAAACCCTTCCTCGTACTACACCATGACCCGTAAATACGACCTGCATTATCGGGATCTCGAAGGCGATATCGAGGCTGAGGTCGTGATCATCGGGGGCGGTTTTTCGGGTATCAACACGGCGCTGGAGCTGGCCGAGCGGGGTATCACCAACGTGGTGGTGCTGGAAGCCAATTACATGGGCTTCGGCGGTTCGGGTCGCAACGGCGGCCACGTGATGGCGGGCATCGGTCATGATCTGGAGAATATCGAAAAGGATGTCGGCCCCGAGGGGCTCAAGGCAATCTTCGAGATCAGCGACATGGGTGCGAGCCTGATCAAGCAGCGCATCGCGCGGTATGACGTCCAGGCGGATTTCCGGCACGGGTACGGCACCGCCGGCATGCTGCTTGAGTATGTCCCGCTGGACCTGAAGGCGTGGAACCACAAAACGATGTTAAGGCTGTTTCCCTACCTTGCCACCACCAAAATAGATTTGGCATGGGGTGGCCCGATGGATTGCTCGTTGAACCTCTTTCCGCAGGTCGGCACGCTGGATGAATATCCGAATGTGTTTTATGTGCAGGGCTATTCCGGGTTCGGGGTCACACCCAGCCAGGTGATCGCCAGGGTCATCGCCGACGGCATGAGCGGTGGCTCGCCAGCCTGGGACGCGATGAGTTCAATTCCGCGCAAGCGTATTTTCGGCAAGGATCGTTTAAGGGCAGTGCTGTGCTCTCTGGGCAAGGTTTCTCGCCAACTCAATGCCTACCGTGTAGGCCGTCGTTAAGCAAACGTGGGCTTCTGTTCATCAAGCCGGGATACCTCAATGAAAATTACAAAAACAAATCCGATCGATAAAACTTCCGTCTACCTGTGTGCAGGGCTGGTCTCGGGGGCGGGCGCACTGTTATTGAACGTGTTGCCGGTGCTGTTTGGAGCGTTTGCCGAGCGATTCGGGCTGGGCGAGCACCAACTGGGTAACCTCGCCATGGCCATGAACCTGGGATTCGGCGCGTTCGGGCTGGCGTCATTGCTGTGGATTCACCGGCTCAGCTGGCGGGTTATTTCGGCGTTGTCGTCGGCGCTGGTGGTGGCCGCGATGTTGTTTGTTTTGCGCGAGCCTTCCTATGAAATGCTGCAGGTGATCATGGCCTTGGCGGGTGCCGGAACAGGCGCCTTGTATGCCCTGGCCATGACGATTTTCGGTGACAGCTCTCGGCCCGAACGTGCGTTTGGTTTCAAGCTGGGTATCGAGACGGTACCGGGCGCCTTCCTGCTCATCCTGCTGCCAGTGGCGGTGGCGCCGGTGTGGGGCTTTGAAGGCATGTTGATCACCATCGCCCTTGCCATGGTGGTGATGGGCATTTTGCCGCTGCCTTGGGTGCCGCGTCGCAGCGAGCGCCAATTGGATGCGTCCGATGCTGCTTTGCAGATTGCCAGTACTGAGAGTCGCGCCATCGTGTGGTTGAGTCTCGTGGCCAGCCTGGTGTTCCTGACCGGCATCATGTCGGTGTGGGCGTTTCTCGAACTGATGGGGAAAAAGTCCGGACTGAGCTCCGATACCATCGGGATTGTGCTGGCGCTGGGCTTTTTGATCAATGCAGGCGGTGGTTTCATCGCGTCGGCAATCGGCCTGAAGGTAGGGCGCTTCATGCCGGTGGCGGTTATTATCCTAGCGGAGTTGCTGGGCTTGGTGGCGCTGGCGCAGTTTTCCTCTCTGACGACCTATGTCGTAGGGGTCATTTGCTTCCTGTTTTCGATCAGCTTCGTGCTGGCTTATACCTTTGGCGTCATGGCCGAGTTCGACCTGTCGGGCAAGCTTGTCGCGTTGGGCGCACTGTGCCTGTCTCTCGGTGCGGCATTCGGGCCGGCTATCGGCGGGTCCCTGATCGAGGCGTTTGGCTACTCAGCGGTATTGGTGTTCTCTGGAGCCTGTTCGGTTGCGGTCCTGGCCATCTATGGTGCTGCGGTGTTGAGAGCTCAGTTGGCGTTCAATCGCGCCAGGGGTTCAGACACCGCAGTCATGTCCAGACTGTGAAGCAGACCACCACCTGTTATTCAGCGCGCGCCGCGCTGCTGCGCTGAGCCTCGACGAACGCCCCCAGGCGTTCGCTGGCATCGGCATTGTTTGGCAACAGCAGACAAACAACGGCCTTCCAGTTGATTTGTTTGCGAGTTGGCGCGCTCTGTGCTTGGCCATTAAAAGTCAGCTTTTTTGTTACCTGAATCACGTGAAAAGCGCACTAATAGTGGGCGTATCCCTGGGAGAATATGATGAATGGTCAAGCGTTGTCGGCATGGAACGAAAGTGTAAACGAGGCTTGCGGTCGTTTCGAAACGCGCTATGACCATTGCCAGAGCCTTTTCATCGGGGAAATGAAACAAACACTGGTAGGCAGCACGGCTGTTGCTCACATCCGCAGCAATGCCCATGTGATTGCCATGGATAGTCGGTCAAGCGTGCGCGATTCAGTGGGCCGGTGTTTCCTTGTGTTACAACAGCAGGGTTCAATGGCCATTGAGCTGGGGGACAGGGTGGTTGACCTGCGGGCGGGTGACCTTGCTTTGCTCGACTTTTCCGAGGGGGTAAAAATGACCCCCCAGGGGTTGTTTTCCCATGTGTCGATCCCTCTGCCGCGTGAGCTGTTCAAGGGCCTGGAGCGCGCCCGCTTCGGCAAACTGTCGACCACGGGGGTTTGTGGTCAACTGCTTGGCACGCTGGTGCGTCAGGTCGCTGGAGGCGAGCTGGCTCAGTGGTCTTGCCCGCAGGATGGCGACGGCGTGCAACGAGCCTTGGTTGCCTTGCTTGAGTCGGTGCTGGAGTACCGCGCCAGCGACCACTCGCCGGGGTGGCAGTTGCATGAAGTGCAATCGGTCATCCAGCAGCGGCTCGACTCACCGCGGTTGTCGCCGGCGTCGTTGTCCGAAGAACTGGGCATTTCCAACCGCCAGCTCTACCGGCTGTTCGAGGCCAGTGGTGACAGTGTTTGCCGGTACATTCTGCGTGAGCGGCTGTTGAAGGCGGCGCAGGATTTGCGCGACCCCGTTTGCTCGCATCGCTCGATCACCGAGATCGCCAGCTATTGGGGGTTTGCCGACTCGGCGCATTTTTCCAAGACGTTCAAAAAGCAGACGGGGCTGACACCGAGCACCTACAGAAGTTGCGGGCAGTGAGTCCGGGTTCAGCGAGCCGTGCGGATATGACTGCTTTCGTGTCGCATCCGCGCGGCTTTTTGTCGTACGCGATATGAGCGCAACCTGGCATTAATTTGCAAAATGCTGTCCAGCACGTCCAATCAATCGGCGCCCGACTGCATCAGAATTTCTGTGTGCCAGCTTAGAAACCGGCCTACAGCGATCTGATCCATTCATTCATTGAAACGGGTGCTTCATGACCAACAAAATATCGTCTTCCCTTGTGCTTCTGGCTGCTCTGGCCTGCGGCTTTCCACACGCGCACGCGCAATCGTCCGAACCGTTGCAGAGCATCATTGAGAACAAGCTGAACGGCATTGCCGCCAGCTGGCCCAAGAAAGACGCCAAGACAGTTGTCGAGCAGGTCTACACCGAGCAGACCCAGATCACCGGCGAAGGGGTAGCGGAGCTTTATCAGGGCAAGGCGCAGCTTACCGGCCTGGTTCAGCACCTGATGGCGGGCTCCAGGAGCACCGTCATCCATCTCAACCGGTTGGTGCAACTCAACGATGAGTCGGCCTACACCTGGGTGACGTGGGACGTGACTCCGGCCGGCAACGAGGAGCAGTTGAGTACGGCGGGGCGATGCGTGTCTGCCGTACTCGTTCCCGAATAATGTTGGATCTCTACCTATCAGGTAGATAGAGATCTGCTTTTGATCTGCCCTCAAGTTCCTTCGTGTCAGTAGCGGATGATCACCGATTTCAGCTCGGTATAATCGTCGATAAATGCACTGCCGAACTCACGTCCGACACCCGACGCCTTCATCCCGCCAAACGGCACGCTGGGGTCGACGAAGGTGTGCATGTTGACCCACACCGTGCCCGCTTCGATTTGCGGGATCAGGCGCAAAGCCTTGGACAGGTCGTTGGTCCAGATACTGGCGGTGAGGCCGAACGGGCTGTCGTTCATCAGCTCGACCAATTCTTCTTCATCGTCGAAGGCCAGCACGCACACCACCGGGCCGAACGTTTCCTCGTGCAGCAGTGGGTCGTCCTTGCCGGTGGCCACGATCAGCGTCGGTTCCACGTAGTAACCGGCGCGGTCCACGGCACGTGCGCCGCACACCACCTGGTTGCCCTGCAGGGCACGGTCGAAAAAGCCGAGGATTTTGTCGAAGTGCGGCTTGTTCGACAGCGGGCCGAACTGGGCGTGTTCGTCCAGGGGCGAACCGATGACCATCTGCGACAGCATCGCGACCATCTTCTGCGTCACTTGCTCGACGAGGGAGCGGTGCACGAACAAGCGCTCCGGGGAGGCGCACACTTGGCCCTGATGCACATAGGCCGACTGGACGAAGCGCGCCACGGCGTCATCGACGTTGGCATCGGCCAGCAGTGCTGCCGCGTTCTTGCCGCCCAGCTCCAGAGTCACGCGGGTCAGGTCGGCGGCCATGGCGGCCTTGCCCACGGCAATGCCGGTGGGCACCGAGCCGGTGAACGACACCTTGCGCACCTGCGGGTGTGCAATCAGTTGCTGACCAACCTGGCCGCGGCCGTTGACCACGTTGATCACGCCCGCCGGAATCCCGGCTTCGATCGCCAGTTCCGCCAGGCGCAGCAGGGACAGCGGCGTGTATTCGCTAGGTTTGAGCACGACGGTGCAGCCGGTGGTCAGCGCGGCGCCGAGCTTCCATACGCCGATCATCAACGAGAAGTTCCACGGCACAATGGCCGCCACCACGCCGACCGGCTCGCGCAGGGTGTAAGCGCTGTAGTGCTCGCCGTCCATGGACGGAAACGACGGGGTCATGGTCTGGCCGCCGATTTTGGTGGCCCAGCCAGCGAAGTAGCGCAGGAACACTGCGCTCTGGCCCACTTCGATATGCCGCGACAGGTTGATCGATTTGCCGGAACTCACGGTTTCCAGTTGCGCCAGTTCTTCGCCGTTGGCCTCGATCAGATCGGCCAGGCGGTTGAGCAGCACGCCGCGTTGGTAAGGCGTGACCTGTGCCCAGGCGCCCTTGAAGGCGCTGGCGGCGCTGTCGACTGCCAGGTTCACATCCTCGGCCTTGGCGTCACGCAACTGCGCGACGGTCTCGCCGGTACCGGGGTCGACAACGCCGATGCGCTGCGCCGACGCGCTGATGTGCACGGCGCCATCGATGAAGTTGGAATGGTCGCGGCCCAGGAAAGCAACGACTGAGGGCAATAAGGCAATGTGCATGGCGGCGCTCCAATGAAGGGGTCGTCGCGCCCGTCGGGCGCTCGAAAGACCTCTGCATTAAAAGCCGATACACGGCTGGCTGCTTGTTCGAGCCTGCCAGGCAGTTGGCGATGCGCGACAACTGTGTCGCGGCTGGCCTAGGGTTCGCCGAGGTTGTCGAACACCGTTTCGAGCAAGCGGCTCAGGCGCTGGATCTGCGCTTCGGTCATGCCGGTGAAGCTACGTTTGAATACGTCACTGGTCGCCACCTGGATACGTTCGATCGCTGCGCGGCCCTCAGGGGTGATTCGCACCTGGGTGACCCGGCCGTCGTCCTCGCAGGGTGCGGTGTCCACCAGGCCATCTTCCTTCATGCGATAGACCGTCTTGGTGATGGTCGATAGCTTGGCGATCGCATGGGTGGAAATCTCGGAAATGCTCGACTGGCCGTTCTCCTTGAGGATCAGCAGCACGCGCCAACGCGGGATATCCAGGCCGATTTTCTTCAGCGCCTTTTCCATGTACTGGCTGTAGCGGCCATGCACCATGGCCAGCCAGTAGAAAGGAAAGTCTTCCTTGTGAAAGTTTTCGCTGGCGGGGTCGTAGCGGTTTGCGATTTTTTTTACAGAAGTCATGGCGTGCTCATGTCAGAGGAGGCGAGTAATCATAGACTTTTCTCGTGAAATCGGCACGGTTATTGACGAGGCGTGGCCAGGCCGAGGTTGCAGAAATATAATTGACAATTCACGTAATATTCGGTGAGTGTAAAAAAACAGAGGACGCATCGGGCGTCCCCATTGCGCAATTCGCACTGAAGGTGATCTGACATGACCCTGGTGATTGAACAGCTTTCCCTTGGCTGCGACGGCCCGACCGTAATGGTCAAGGACACCATCGATATCGCCGGCCTGCCAACGCGCGCATCGAGCCAGGCGCTGGCGGATGCCGCGCCGGCCACCGCCCACGCCGATGTGGTGCAGGCCTTGCTGGACAAGGGCTGCCGTCTGGTGGCCAAGACCAGCCTGCACGAGCTGGCATTTGGCACCACAGGCATCAATCGCTGGGCCGGCACCGCGCCGAACCCGCGTTTTCCTGGGCGTATTCCAGGCGGATCCTCCAGCGGCTCGGCAGCCGCCGTGGCCGCCGGGCTGGCGGATTTTTCCCTGGGCACGGACACCGGCGGTTCGGTGCGCATCCCCGCGTGTTGCTGTGGGGTGTTCGGCTTTAAGCCGACGTTCGGGAGGGTCAGCCGCCGTGGCGTGATGCCCACGCACAGCAGCCTCGACTGCGTCGGCCCGTTTGCCGCGAGCCTGCCGATGCTGGTCACGGCCATGCAGGCGATCGACACGACCTTCAAGCCCGTGCCGGCACCCGCTGCACCGCGCTTGGGCATTGTGACGGTGCAGGCGAGCGCGGCAGTACAGCACGTGATCGACGCGGCCGTCGCCGGCAGCCAATTGCCCAATGAACCCTTCACGCTGCCCAGCCTCAAGGCGGCCTATGACGCCGGCATGGTGGTGATCAATCGCGAGACCTTCGATGCGTGCGGGCATTTGCTGGACACCGGCAAGGTCGGCGCCGACATCGCCGCGCGCCTGGCCGCCGCCGGTAACACCACGGCCACGGCGCTGGCCGAGGCCGAGCAGGTGCGCGTACGGTTCACCGCCGAGGTCGATGCCGCGCTGCAGCAGGTCGACGTACTGGTGTTGCCAACCATGCCGGACTTCCCCTTGACCCTGGCCAATGCGGCCGACACCCAGGCGGTGCTGGGCATGACCGCTTTCGTGCGGCCGTTCAACCTGTCGGGGCACCCGGCGCTGAGCATCCCGTTGGCCAGCGCCGAGGGCCTGCCGGTTGGCCTGCAACTGGTGGCGGCCAAGGGCGCAGATGAGCAACTGCTGGCCATCGCTGGCCGCCTGCTTGAACGTCTGTACGCCGGGTATGAGGCCTGAGATGAGCATAACCATTCCCCGCGAAGACCTGGAACAACGCCTGCGCCGTTTTGAAATCCAGGACAGCGCGCGCGCCTGCATGAACCGCTACATGGTGCTGTGTGACGCTCTGGACGCTCACACACCGCTCGACGAACTGGCCGGCCTGTTCACCCGGAATGCGGTGTGGGAGGGCAAGGGCGCCAAATACGCCCAGAGCTTCGGCGGCTATCGCGGGCGCGCAGCCATTGCCGCGATGTTCGCCGGCTACATGAAAACCCCGGCGCACTTTGCCCTCAACGTGCACTTCCTCACCAGCGAACTGATCGAGGCGCGGGACGACGCCGTGGTCGGCAGTTGGGTGATGTTGCAGACGTCCACCTTCGCCAGCGGCGCCTCCCACCTCAACGCCGCGCGTCTGAGCGTGCGCTTTGCCGAGGAAGACGGGCAGTGGCGCATGGCGCATTTCCAGACCGAAAACCTGTTCAGCCGCCCGGTGCAGGCGTGGAACAGCGACGCCGAGCTGCCGGTGCCCAAGCCTGCCGCACAGTGAGCGATAGCGCTCACGAATAACCCCTGACTTTCATGTTCCGCGACTGCCGATAACGGCGGTCGCGCTGTGCGCGTGGCGCCTGGAGATTGCTGTGAAACTGTTCGAATTGTTGACCTTCACCCTGCGTGTACGCACCGTGCCGCAAGCCTTGCCACGGCTGGACCAGAGTTTGCGCGAGGCGGGCGAGGGCGTGCATTTGATGGGCTGCTGGGTATCGGAAATCGGCGCGCAGAATCGTATCGCGGTGCTGCGCGGGTTCGACGATGGCGACTGTCGTGAACGCGAACGCGAGCGCTATCTGCTGGCGTCCGATGGCTTTGCGATTGGTGAATTCCTGCTTGAACAGCAAGTGGATGATTACAGCGCTTTCGACTTTGTCGAACCGCTGCCTCCCGGGGTTCATGGCCCGTTCTATGAATTGCGCGAATACAACCTCGTGCCCAGCGGGCTGGTACCGACGCTGCGTGGTTGGGGCAAGGCCGTGGAGCGGCGCACCGGGCCGGACTATTCCCAGGTGTATGCCGCGTTCTATGCCACCAGCGGGCAGATTCCGCGCTATTTGCACATCTGGCCCTACAGCTCGCTGGAACAGCGCCTTGAAGTGCGCACCCGCGCCGTGGCCGAAGGCGCCTGGCCGCCGGAAAATTCCGCGCCGCAACTGTTGCAGATGCATTCCACGGTGTACCTGCCGGCGCCGTTCTCGCCGCTGCGCTGAAAAAATTGCACAGAGCACCTCCTGTAGGAGCGAGCTTGCTCGCGAAGAACTCTCGGACACCGCGTTTATCCAGGTTGTACACGTCATGGGTGAGGTTTTTCGCGAGCAAACTCGCCCCTACATTTTTATTTTTTTAAAAATAAAATTTTGAATTTATTAACGATAATTCTATTTAAAACAATGAGTAATATTGATTTCATCCAGTATTTACGCAAATTAATACGTGATTAGTATTGTTTTTAAGCGTGACAATTCAATTGACAATTC
Organism: Pseudomonas sp. 28 E 9; assembly: GCF_900004785.1. Classification (NCBI taxonomy): domain Bacteria; kingdom Pseudomonadati; phylum Pseudomonadota; class Gammaproteobacteria; order Pseudomonadales; family Pseudomonadaceae; genus Pseudomonas; species Pseudomonas sp. 28 E 9. The sequence continues at coordinate 240,641 of NZ_CVTK01000040.1, forward strand.
ATGTAATAAAGCTCAAATTCACCCCAACGGCACCCACAAAAACAAAGGTAACCACTATGCCGATCCATCGCCCTCGTTACGCCCCGCGTCCCCGCTCGACGCTGAATTCCCGCCCAGCCCAATACCGTTCCTGACAACGGAGTCAATCTATGCATTCGCTTAAAAAACCAGCGGTTGATACGGTGAACTCGCTTGCCAGTGGCCCCGCCTTCGAAGCCTTGCTGGTCGATGTGCGTGAACGTGCCCGAGCCGGTGAGTTCGACCGCCAGCGCCACATTTCCCAGGACGTGATCGAGGCCTTCAAGCAGCACGGCGTTTACCGGGCGCTGGTGCCCAAGCGCTTCGGTGGGCTGGAGTGTTCGCCGGCCGAGTTCTGCCAGGTGATCGAGCGTATTGCCCAGGCCGACGGCTCAGCCGGCTGGGTTGCCAGTTTTGGCATGAGCCCGGTGTACCTCGCGGCGCTGCCGCTGGAGAGCATCGCCAAGGTGTATGCCAACGGTCCGGACGTGGTGTTCGCCGGCGGAATCTTCCCGCCGCAACCGGCTGAGGTGGTCGAGGGTGGTTTCGTCGTCAATGGCCGCTGGAAGTACTCCAGCGGTTCCCTGGGGTCGGACATCGTCGGCGTCGGCATCGCCCCGAAAAGCGGCGACACGTTTGGCCTGCCGCGCATCGCGGTAATGCCGCGCAGCGCGATCCGTATAGACGAAACCTGGGACACCGTCGGCCTGCTCGGTACCGGCAGCCATGACCTGGTCGCCGAACATGTGCGGGTATCCGAGGAGTGGACCTTCGTGCGTGGCGGCCTGCCGAATCTGGACGAAGCGTTCTTCCGCTACCCATCGCTGTCATTCGCGACCCAGGTGCTCTCGGTGGTCAGCCTGGGCGTTGCCCGTGCGGCACTCGATGCCCTGGCCGACATGGCCAGTGGGCGTGTCTCGGTCACTGGCGCCCCGGCGATTGCCGATCGGCCGCTGGCCCAGGTCGACATTGCCCGTGCCGAAGCCGAGCTGCGTGCCGTGCGGGCGTTTTTCTACGAATCCATCGACCGCGCCTGGGACTACGTCCTGGCCGGCGACGCGGTACCCGTGGCCGCGACCAACCTGCTGCGTCTCTCGTCGACCCATGCCACCCGCGTCGCCGCCGATGTGGCGCGTACCGCGCAAATGCTCTCGGGCATGAGCGGCGTTTACAACGACAGCCCGCTGGCCCGCTGCGTCAACGACGCCCATGTGGTGACCCAGCACGCCTTCATGGGCGACATCACCTATCAAAACGCCGGAGCCATGTTCTTCGGCAAACAGCCTTTGCCTGGCTACCTCTAACCGTCGAGGAAATAAAATGAGCGATAAAAAGACCTTGCGCGTGCTGTTCTGCATGGGCATCAACCAGAATTTTTTCGATGCCGCGCGCGACGAGCAATTGCAGGTGTGGGCAGCGTTCAGTGCAATGTGGAACGGCATTCACGACCTCGCCGGCGTCAAGGTGCTGGGCAACATGGACGACGACCAGAGCATGGTCGGGCCTTCCGATGGCTTCCCCTGGACCACCTACCTGCTGGCCGACGTGCCGGACATCGAGACCGTGCATGCCGCCTGCAACCTGTTTCGCACAACACCCGTGGGAGATGGCCCGTACAAGCTGTGGCGCTACACCAAGGTCGAAGCCCGGGTTGGGCGCGAGCTGATCATTCAGCGTACTTGATGCCGACGAGGACACTCCCATGAGCAAGCTGATTCCCGCAGTAAACCTTGAGGTCGACCCCGCCGACCTGGTGCATGCCGATCGCGTCCACACCTCGATGTACACCGACGCGCAACTGTTCGACGCCGAGCTGGAGAAGATTTTCTACAGCACCTGGATCTGGGTCGCCCACGCCAGCGAGATCCCCGACAACGGCAGCTACAAAACCACCTATATCGGCAAGCAGCCGGTGATCGTGGTGCGTGACCGCAAGAAAGACGTGCACGTGCTGCTCAACCGCTGCCGCCATCGTGGCGCCACCGTGTGCGAACACAAGAAAGGCAAGACCAACAGCTTCGTCTGCCCGTATCACGGCTGGGGCTACGCGCTCGATGGCTCGCTGCGCGGTATTCCGCACCCGGAAAGCTACGGCGATTGCATCGACAAGGCCGAGCTGCCGCTGGTCAGCCTGCGCACCGAAAGCTATGCCGGCATGATCTTCGCCACGTTCAAGGACGACATCGAGCCGCTGGAGGACTACCTCGGCGCGGCGAAAAAATGGATGGACCTGTTCATGAAACAGGGCGCCGGCTATGGCATCAAGGTTCCGGGCGAACACCGCTTCCGTTTCCCCGGCAACTGGAAGATCCAGCTGGAAAACACCACCGACGCCTACCACTTTCCGTTGGTGCACAAGAGCTTCCTGTCGTCGGTGGACGAGCAGACCCTGGCGCTGTTCGACTTCGTCAAGGGCCCCGGCTACGTCGAGGACCTGGGCAACGGCCACAGCGTGATGGTGATGATCCCGGACCTGATCGACCTCGAAGCCGACCTGGACAAACCGATCCCCGAGCGCTTCGAAGGCCTCGCGGCCGAGTTGCGTGACGAAGGTATCGAAGAGCAACAGGTGCGGCGAATCGTGCGTGCGGTCGGCGGTACCGGCTTCAACCTCAATCTGTTCCCCAACGTCGCCTGCTCGATGGCGTTCTTCCGGGTGCTGCAACCGATCTCGGTGACCGAGACCGAAATCCACCACTCGGTGATCACCATGGACGGCGGTCCGGCCGTGGCCAACCGTTATCGCCTGCGTCTGCATGAGCACTTCCAGGGCCCGATGGGTTTCGGCACGCCGGACGATTCCGAGGCCTGGGAGCGGGTACAGAAGGGCGCCAGCGCCGGTGAAGACCTGTGGATCATGCTCAACCGCGGCTTGCCCGGCGAGCAGGCCAGTGCAGACGGGCTGGTGTCCGATGTGAGTGCCGAAACCGGCATGCGCGCGGCCTATCAGCAGTGGAAAAAGATGATGTCGGCCTGACCCGTGGAGAACCTTATGAACCTGCAATTACTGCAAGAAGTGACCGCTTTCATCTGGCAGGAAGGCGACATGCTCGACCACGGGGAATACGACGCCTGGTTGAAGATGTGGACCGAGAAGGGCACCTACATCATTCCCATCGACCCTCGGGAAACCGACTTCGAGAACACCCTCAACTACGCCTACGACGACCATCATATGCGTGAGCTGCGGGTGCAGCGCCTGACCGGCGGCGAATCGATTTCCACCAGCCCGCAACCGCGCACGGTACGCATGCAGTCGCGGTTCCGGGTGTTGGCCGATGACGGCGTGCAGGTGACGGTGCGCTGCGCGCAGAACATCCGTGAGTTCCGCAAGGAAAGCCTGAAGTTCTACAGCGCCGACCTCACCTACGAACTGATCCGCTGCGACGGTGGTTTCAAGATCCAGCGCAAAGTGGTCAGCCTTATCAACAGTGACGATGCCCTTGCCGGTATCGGCTACATCCTTTAAGGAGCGCCGACATGAACCAGATCGCATTGGTGACGGGCGCGGGGCAGGGCCTGGGGCAGCATTTCTGCGCAAGCCTGCTGCGGGCGGGGTACTCGGTGGCGATCACCGACCTCAACCTTGAAGCCGCGCAAGCCTGCGCCAAACAGCTGGACCCGGCCGGCGAGCACACGCTTGCGCTGCAATTGGACGCCGGCAGCAAGGCCGATTTCGAAGCGGGGCTGGAGCAAGTACTGGTGCGCTTCGGCGCGCTGCACGTGGTGGTCAATAACGCTGCCGTGACCAAGACCACGCCGCTGATGCAGATCAGCCCCGAGGAATTCGACGCCGTGGTCGGCCTGAACCTGCGCAGTGTGTTCCTCGGCTGCCAGGTGCTGGGGGCGTACATGGCCGAAACCGGCTACGGGCGCATCATCAATATGGCGTCCCTGGCCGGGCAGAACGGCGGCACCGCGACCGGCGCGCATTATGCCGCGAGCAAGGGCGGCATCGTGACGCTGACCAAAATCTTCGCCAAGGAATTTGCCGCGCGCGGGGTGACGGTCAACGCGATTGCCCCAGGCCCTATCGAATCAGCGGCGGTGCGCGCGGCGATTTCGGCCGAACGCCTGCCGGGCCTGCTGGCGAATATTCCGGTGCAGCGCCTGGGCGATGCGGATTTTCTCGGTGACTTGATTGTGCAGTTGGCACGGCCCGAAGCCTATTTCACCACCGGGGCGACCTGGGACGTGAATGGCGGCCTGTTCATGCGCTGACTGATAGCGGCCGCCACGGCGGCCTTTGCGAACTCCATGGAATAACGGCCATGACTGAAGAACTGTTGGACGTAGTCGTGCGCAAGCGCGAGCTGCAAGGGGACGGCGTTGTCGTCCTGGACCTGACCCGTCGTGACGGCGCGCCGCTGCCGGTGTTCGATGCCGGTGCGCACGTCGATATCCATATCGGCCCTGGGCTGGTGCGCCAGTACTCGTTGTGCAGCAACCCTGCCGACCCGAGCCTGTATCGCCTGGGCGTGCTCAAGGACCCGGCCTCGCGCGGCGGTTCGGTGGGGGTGCATGACACCCTGCTTGAAGGCCGCGAGGTGCAGATCAGCGTACCGCGCAACCTGTTTCCACTGGCGCCCGAGGCGCGGCGTTCGGTGCTGCTGGGTGGCGGTATCGGTGTCACGCCGATGATCGCCATGGCCTATGCGTTGCACGCGGCCGGTCAGACCTTCGAGCTGCATTACTGTGGGCGTGAGCGCGGGCGCAGTGCGTTCCTCGCGGAGCTGACCAGCGCACCGTTTGCCGCGCAGGTGTTCACCCACTTCGATGATGAAGGGGTCGAACAGAAGCTCGACCTGGCCAAGGTGTTGGGCAAGGGCGAGGCCGGCGTGCACCTGTATACCTGCGGCCCCGCGGGTTTCATGGACTGGGTGATCCAGGGCGCACGCGAGCAGGGCTACGACGAGACGCATATCCACAAGGAGTATTTCCAGGTGGACGTGGACAGCTCAGGTGGCAGCTTTGAGGTGGTTGCAGCCCGCAGTGGCAAGACCGTTCAGGTGGCCGAAGGACAGAGCATTCTTGCCGCGCTGGCGAAGGTCGGTATCAAGATCGAAATTTCCTGCGAGCAGGGCGTATGCGGTACTTGCCTGTGCGATGTGCTCGACGGCGAGCCGGACCATCGTGACGTGTACCTCACGGACGATGAAAAGGCCTGCAATGACCAAATTCTAGTGTGCTGTTCACGAGCCAAATCCAAAAAACTCGTGCTGGATATCTGAGGGGAACGACCATGGTAGACATAAGCAGCTTTCGCAATGCAATGGCCATGCTCGGCGGCGCCGTGACGGTCATCACTACCGATGGCGAGGCGGGCCGGTTCGGCTTTACCGCCTCGGCGGTGTGCAGCGTCACCGACTCACCACCCACGCTGTTGGTGTGCATGAATCGGTCTTCCCATTCCAACGAGCATTTCAAGCGTAATGGCGCGGTGTGCGTTAACATTCTGCGTGGCGATCACCAGGACATGTCCGGGGTATTCGCGAACCGCACGCTGAGCATGGATGAGCGCTTTGCCGTCACGCAGTGGACCACCCTGGAAAGTGGTGCGCCGGTGATGCTCGATGCGCTGGTCAACTTCGATTGCCGTATCGCGCAGGTACACGAAGTGGGGTCCCACAGTATTTTCTACTGCGAGATCCAGACCATTCGCCAGGGCGATGCGGACGAGGGACTGGTGTATTTCAACCGGGCCTACCATCGTCTGGGCGAAGCGTCGAAGGCCTGCTGAGCCTGCCTGCGGACCGGAGCCAAAAAAAAACGGGGCGATGATCAGCTCGGGTTCGAAACGCTTCAATGCCGGGATCACGATCTGCTTTATGGCATGTAAATACGCCTCGTGGCCGCTGCCGGGCGGCAGCGGAATATCAATGTTCGCCCCCAACCCGTCACCGCAGTAAGGCTGAAGGCTGGGCGTCGGGCGAAACGTTCGGGGCTTAGGTGCGTAACCTGGCGCATGGCGAAGGAACATCCTCTGGTCTTCTGTTATGTGTGCGCAATGCGGAGGACTTTCTGTGATCCTTCACGCCAGTGCGCCTTGGCAGTCAGCAATAGCGGGCGAACTCTACATCTAAATGAGAAATATTTTGTACTGGAGAGGCTCCGATCAACTTGTCGTCACCAAGCCGCAAGTTGAAAAAAACGCTTAGCACTGCGAAGTGAGCGCGAAATATTCCGTCCGAGCGACTTCGGCGGGCTTACAAGTCTGAACGACCTGTTCCATCTCGGCCAGAAAGCGCTCTCGGCGAGTTGCTTGCGTTTGCCGGCGCACTCAAAATCGGAAAAGCTCATCTGGCTCATGGATACGACTGCCCGTCATGGTGGAGAGGTGGTTATTTCCGTACAGGCTGGGTGCCGTGTCCGGGCTTAATCGGAGTTTCCCTAGCCCCGAAGTGCCCGTTTATCTAAGCTCGGCTGGCAATCTTCTCCAAGTCTAGGAAATGTCTGTATATCACTGCGCGTCGTTGCACTTACACCAGCTAGCTTGAAGCGGTTTACCGACTGGCGCCTTTCTACGGTGCCCCAGTCGTGAAGCCCAACAGAACTGTTTACAGCAATTATTGTCGCCACAGGAAGCCCGCTTATTGAGCGGGCTTTTTTTCGTGTGCAGGATTGCGCTGGTATGGCAGGCCGCTAAATCAGAAGTATCAGGCTTATGAATGCCCAGCACATGAACCATTGCGACGTTCTCAGCTGCATGCCGACCTGCCTATATATTCCGCGGCTGACTCATGAGGCCCTCAACACACTGAGGTACCTACAGAAAAGTACGGGCGCTGCCAAGGGCTGCGCCCGATGGAACAATCAGCTATAGCTGACCTGAGAGGTGGCAACAGTTGCCTTGCCTTTCCACGCCAATACGCCGAGCCAAAAGAACCAGATAGGGGTGGCGTACAGAACGCCTTGCAGGCCCAGGCCAGCAATTTCACCGGCATCCAGCATTTTCGCAGCACTCGATAACAGCCCGAAACAGCCGTTCAAAAAGGTCAGGGCCGCGAAGGCCTTACGGTGCGGCCAAATGACGACCGCGAGGCCTATGTACCAAACGCCGGACAGGAAGAACTCCAGACGCCCCCAAATGCCGTCCTGAACAAACATGGTGATTACACGGAAAAGCTCCGTATACAGTTGAACAGCAGCGGGGTCTGTCGCATTGGCGGTTGCAATCGTAAGCACCGGCCACGCAACGGAGAGGATCGATGCGCCAATGGCTCCCACCAACCCGAAAAACATGCCTGCAATGGTCGCCAGCGATACCAGAAACGGATTTTCCTGTTTGAAGTTCATCCAAAGATAAAGGGCAGCCGGAATACTCAATACATAAAAGCCAAACGTATCGCTCAGCATCATCCATTTGAGATTGGCAGCGCCCGCGACACCCACCTGCAACTGTGCAGCCACATCACCCGCGGCTTCGTAGTCGAAACTGCCGGCCTGGATCGCCAGGTAGGTGGTCAGCATACAAAAACAAATAGCCAGCCAACTGGTAATGGAGACCAGCCGGTTTCTGCTTAGCACAAGTTCGTTATTCATAATAAGTGTTCCAATCAATAGTGATAGGGTTAAGACGCTTTTATCTTGCAGATAACTGCCGCTCTGTCTTTTGGATTTTTAAGGCCGCTGAAAGGCATGCGATTTTTTGGTACGACCTCTTCGGGGGCCGCCACAAACGCATCAAGCTTGTCGGTCGTAAACACCATGTCCGAGGCCTTCATCGCTGGCGAATAAACGAAGCCATCAAGCGAGCCCGCCTTGCGGCCAATAACACCGTGAAGGTTCGGACCCAGCATCGAGTTATTCCCCTCGGCGAGAGAGTGACAAGCGGCGCACTTGCCCCAGGCTTTTTCGGCAGCCTCTGGCGAACAGTCATCCTCCTGCGCCAGTGCCAGATTCGAAACCACCATAAAAGTCAGAACCCATGTCGTTTTTTTCATCTCAACCCCCTCAACCCAACTGCTTCAATACGACACGCGACGCACGCAACCCTGTTTCAATCGCACCGTCGATAAAGCCTCGCCATCCATTGGCAACATCAGAGCCGGCAAACACGATGCGCCCCTCGTCCTTGCGCATGTCCACGCCGTACTTGCTCCACATGCCAGGCTTGTAATCGCACCAGGTGCCCTTCGAATACGGGTCGGAGTTCCAATCGTAGGCGAAGCTCTCCATGATCTCGGCGTCAGGCAACAAACGCGTAAATGCTTCACGAACATTATCGTCGTCGTTTACATCGAAGCCGGGCACTGAATAGCCCATCGCAACAAACTTGGTATGGTGGTCAGAGATATAATCCGTATACACCAGGTTGATTGGATAACCAGAGGGCGCCATGCCTTGGTAGCTGCCTTTGTTTCCCTTCACTTTCACTTTCAACTCGAAGCCGGAACCAACATGCCGCTCTTTACTGGCGGCTACTTTTCCTGGCAATAGAGCCGGCAACCATTCGATATCGTTCCAGCAGTTCATGGGCAACGCGACGATGCAGGACTTGGCAAAATAGTGTTTGCCATCTTCCGCGGTCACTTTCACGCCACGTGAAGACTGTTCTACCCTTTGCACAGGGGTATTCAGTTTGACTTCGGCACGACTATCACGAAATAACAACTCGATAAGCGACGACGTACCGGTGCTGATTTTATATTGGGTGCAGGCTCGGAGCAGACGATCCATATCATTGCCTGCGCGGGCATACCAATGGATCTGATCCAGGTAGCCGGCCTGATCGATAGGGCCATTTACAGCCGTCGTGAAATAAGATTCGAGAATGGCCCGCGTTTCATCAGACACCTTGATCTGCTTCATTCGCTGGGCAATGGAAATGTTATCGGTCTTTAAATAGTCTGGATTGAAGGACGGGTCAAAAGGGCGAGGAAACAGATCACTCACCTCTTTACTGAACACTTGCATGCCGGCGTTCAACAGTTCAAAGGCCTTGGCAGGATCGAAGGGTTTGAGCTTGCCGTTGACCACCACACCGTAAGCCGCCGGGTTTGCCCCCGGCGTCTCCAGCAACTGCAAGCCGTAACGTTGCATTTCCGCCCACACATGCGGCTGCAACCAATGGATCCATTGCCCGCCCACGTCGGCGCGCTCGCCAAAAACTTCGGTGGTGAACGTGCGGCCACCTGTTCGGTTGCGTGCTTCCAGCACCAGGCATTTCTTGCCCCGAGTTCCCAGCTCTCTGGCTGCCGTGGCTCCCGCCATACCGCCGCCGATGATAATGGTGTCGTAACCGCCGTCAGCCAATTTATTTTCTGAAGCGTCGGGTGCAGGTTTTGCCGCGCTTGCCATTGCAGAATTCAGCATGGAAGCGGCAATTACCGTCGTGGCACCCGCCGCAATTCCTTTCAGCGTCTGGCGACGGTTGTAACCTGTTTTCAATAACTCACCAGCATCCTTCTCAGACATTTAAACCTCACCATTATTTTATTGTTTTTATTGCCACGCAGGCGGGCACACTGCCTATGAATGGAAGTTATATACGTCGCCTACCAAAACTCCACACGATAGAACGTGTCGATTTATTAGATATTAAAGCCCAAGGGAGGTCTATCCGATGGGTAGGCCAATATCATCCAAAAAATAGGCTATTTTTTAGTTCGACACTGTGGATTAAAAGTCTCCTCCAGCGGGGTAAGCCTGAAGGGGTTTCTTAATGCTTAATAATGTCGTCTGCTGAACGCCTTTATGATCGCTCTTCCTTCATGGTACGGATTGACAATGGCCCCAGCAGCGCCGGCATGAGGCATTATCGTTGTTCATCAGATAGGGAAGGCTCGTTCCCCCAATTGCAAAGTCACCCACTTTAGCTCGGTCATGTCGTGAATGGAGTAACGACCATTTTCCTTGCCGTGTCCGCTGTCCTTGAAACCGCCGAAAGGCGCATTTGGATCATCGTCGAACGAATTGTCATTGATATGCACCGAGCCCGCTTCGATACGCAGTGCGAAGTCGAACGCCTTCTGAAGGTCGTTCGTCACAATGCCGGAAGAAAGACCGTAGGACGTATCGTTTGCCAGCTCAATGGCGTGCTCGAAGTCTTTAGCCTTGTATATGGAAACCAACGGTCCGAAGCTCTCTTCGTCATAGACCGCCATCGACGGCGTGACGTCGGTCAATACGGCGGGTTGGAACAGGTTCCCCTGATACTCACCACCGGTCAGCAGCGTTGCCCCTTTTGCAATGGCGTCGTCGATCTGGCCACGGATGAATTCGCACTGGTTGGCGCTTATCAGTGGGCCCACTATCGTAGCGGGGTCTGCAGGGTCGCCGCAGCGAATGGAGCGAACTTTTTTAACGAACGCGGTGCAAAACGCTTCGTAAAGGCCTTCCTCGACGATGATCCGCGAGTTGGCCATGCACACCTGGCCCTGGTTGAAGAAGATGCCGAAAGCCGCCGCGCTGACGGCATAGTCCAGCTTCGCGTCATTCAGGATAACGATGGGGCTCTTGCCGCCAAGTTCCAGGACGATTCGCTTCTGAAACTTGCCAGCCAGTTCGGACAGGTACCGGCCGACTTTCGCCGACCCGGTGAAGGTCACCATTTTTACGCGCTTGTCTGAAAAGAACTTGTCTCCGAGCGCTTCATTGGTGGTGGGCAGCACGCTGAACACGCCGGGTGGGACGCCAGCTTCTTCCAGAATCTCGGCGAAGAGCAAACCAATCAGCGGGGTTTGCGGGGCCGGCTTCATGAGGAATGCGTTGCCGGCGGCCAAGGCGGGGGCGAGCTTTTTCCCGTTCAAGAGCAGCGGGGCGTTAAAAGGACCGACGCCTGCAATGACACCCAGCGGCTGCCTGATGGACATCGAGATACGACCGGCACCGTCGGCAGGCATGGTTTCGCCACGGATATCGCGTGCCTGTCCTGCGGCGATGCGGAATGTGCTGACCATGTAGTCGCATTCGAACATGGCTTTGCCGAACACATTGCCACCTTCCTCGATGAGGATCTTCACAATGTCGCCGCGACGTCGCTCGATGATATCCGCGGCACGGCAAAGAATGGCCTCACGCTCCTTCGCGAGGGTTTTGCCCCAGACTTTTTGTGCCTCGAATGCTGACGCGATGGCGCTGTCGATGTCGGCTGCCGTCGCAAGTTTCACGCGGGCAATGGCTTGTTGGGTGTAGGGGTTGATCACGACCTGTTCCGGCTGGTCGTCGCTTTGCCAGGATTTACCGTTGATATAAGGGTGGTAGATTTTCAGGTCTTTAATGGCTTGATCGGTCATGGCGGTACACCTTTGAGTCAAGTTTGCGCAGAAAAAATTTGGCGAAATGTCGAGCTGGACTTGGGGCTGGGCGATCCTGCCGTTTGCGGGACTGCCCAGCGTGGCGTCACAGGGCTTCGCTGTTCTTCCAGTTATCCATCAGCGTATTCGAAGGAAGTGCCTCATCCAGCAGCTTCTGCGCAGTAATCACGCCCGCGACGGGCAAGCCTGTAGGGTCAAGAAGACCGACCTGGACCAGCAGACTCGCCTGATCCCAGTAAATATGCTCATGATAGAGTTTGTCGCCCCTGAATCGGACGACACCCAGCATGGGGATTTCGACGTACTTACCGGTCGGCGCGACGTTCGGGAGCATCCAATCGATCTCCGTCGTGTGGGTAAAACACATGATGAATTCATCGACGATCTGCAACGCACCTACTGTCCGGGACAGGGGGATCAGTTTCATGTCCGGCGGGTTTCCATGGACAAAGTGGTGCTGATAAAAACGGCTTAGCTGCTTGCTGCCAACCCCGCCGGTCATGGTCGGGATGTGGTTGACGTAGGGCTGCGCGACCATGGTGGCCATCGTTGCGGGCACGTCCCGCGTATCGAACTCATGCTTTACATGCTCGTCCCACAGGTCCGAAAGATTGAAGTTCGGACCAATCTCGCGCTTCAACGCGGCAATGGTTCGTTCGTGCGCCATGAGGGCCGCGGGTTTGTCGAAGTGAGCGCTGCCTGCACGGGCGAAAGCGTGGTCGACATTCGGATACACATAGATTTCCGAACCCTTTTGGCCTTTCAAGGCCGCGCTGATTTTTGCGCGGGCCTGGGCGTCGCAGTAAGCGTCGTTCTCGGCAAAATGAAGCACCAGTCGACCCCTGATGTTATCCACTTCGTCGAGATAGTTTTCGATGCCCATGCCATAGAAGCCGACCGAGCAGGCAGCCTTGGTGCGTGTTGCCGTCAGGTACGCCAGTTTGCCGCCCATGCAGAAGCCGACGAAACCGAAGTCATCGCCTTCAACCTGGTCCAGGGTTTTGAGCTTGGCAAAACTTGCGGAAATATCCTGAACAGCCAGATCCAAATCCATGCGCTGGAAAAAATCGATCGCTTTCGCAAAATCCTGTTCCGTGTAACCGAGGTCGACGTCCCGCTCCATTCTCCAGAACAGGTCGGGCACCAGCACCACGTATCCCTCTTCAGCATACAGGTCCGCCACGGCACGCATGTTTGCATTGACGCCAAAAATTTCCTGGCCGAGTACGAGTCCCGGGCCTTTTCCGCTCGCGGGAACAGCAAGATAGCCGCGAAAGGTTTGCGCTTTGTCCAGGGTCTGGATACCGATGAATTCGCCCATTTTTATGTTCCTCTAGATCAAACTATTCAGAATCGGAATGACGCTGGAACCACACGCGAGGCGATATACCTCTGTCCGGACCCAGGATGGAAAAACCGCCATCTACAGGTATATCCACGCCGGTCATCCAGGACGCGCCGGGTGTGCAGAGAAAAGCCACGACATTGCCGACTTCCTCACCGCGTCCGATACGACCCAGAGGATGGAAGTCAGCGCCGACGCGGTCGGCGAGGGCAATATCATTGTTGGTCAGGTTGGCGACGGTCGGGGACCAGGTCCACGCCGGCGAGACGCTCAGCACGCGTGTGCCCCTGGGGGCCAGGCTCACGGCGAAATTCTTGGTCAATTGCAGCATCGCCGCTTTGGATGCAGGGTAGAGTGCACGGCCGGCCGCACCGAATTTCCCACCCGTGCTGGTGATGTTCACTATCGTGCTGCCAGGCTTTAGAAGGGGAGAGACTTTTTGCACGAAAATGGCGGCAGAGATAACGTTGACGTTCAGGCTTTTGTGCCAATCTTCCCGGGAAGACTCGATGCCCTGATCGGTGTAGATACACGCGTTGTTAACCAGAATGTCGACTTTTCCGAATTGATTAAGGGTGTTGTCAATACACCGATCAATATCTTCATCGTTTTCCACATCGCACTCTGTGTAGGAAGCGCAAGGCCCCAGTTCGTCGCATAAGGCTTTTCCTGCACTGGCATTACGCCCGACCAGCATAACTTGCGCCCCTTGGGCGATCATGACTTTGGCAATATCCAGCCCCAGCCCCTGAGTGCTGCCGGTGATGATTGCAACTTTTCCTTCCAGGCTCATGATTGCACCTCGAACAATTGGTCAACGCTGGAAATTTCAGCGATCAGACTCATGCTTTTAAGCGACGCTTGATGTGCCGCCAGGTCTGCGGCAGAGCACGCGTCTGCGGGGACGACGACGTGATAACCGCAGTCCACGGCGTGCCTTACGGTACTTTCCACGACGGAATGAGTTGCCACACCGGCAATGATCAGCGTGCGCGCGTTAAGCATGGTTAGAAGTGCTTCGCCATGCGTACCGTAAAATGCGTTGATCCGCTTGTGGGTAATGATGAATTCCTTGCTGTTTTCATGGGGACTCAAGGCATCGAGGAATTCGGCGCCCCACGTGCCGTCAATCACGGCACCGATCTTCTTGACGCTGTTTAATATCGGCGCGTTAGCGATTAAATCGGAGTAATCGCCTCGATACGCGACCCGCGCATGAATGATGGGCCAGCCATTTTTTCGCGCGCCACGCAGTAATGCGCTCGCAGAGACAATCAGATTCGCGCGAACGGCTTCATCCTCGTCCAGACCCACCTTGATACGTCCTTGCGGATGCAGGACATCATTCTGATAGTGGAGCGCAATGACGACTGGCCGCTCCATCAAACGAATACCTCCAGGTTGGCAAACACATCATTGCAGTTGACCAGGTCAACGCGTTTGAGCTTGATCTTCCAACCGTCCACCTTATTACCGGCAAGTTTGTAGGTGTAACGCCCGGCGAGTTGACGTTGGTCCAAACGCCATTCCGTGGCCTGAAACACCGCGCTGACTACCAGGCAATCGTCCTCGTCCAGGCCTTCAATGCACACATTGCCAATCAAGTGCGCTGTTTGAGTTTGGGGTTGCTGTGACCAGTTACGTGCATTTTCCACGCGACGAATGCGTGTCTCGCGCAGCATGCGGTTTTCCCAGAACAGGGAAATGTGATCGAAAGGGTTTACCTGGTTATGCTTTTGCGGCACCCAATACATGCCGTCATCGGTGAAGAGTTTGTCCCATTCCCAGAACTTCCACGTATCCAGCAGGCGAGCTTCTTTAAAAAGGAATTGCTCGACGGAGCGAAGGGTGGCCTCTTCGACAACTGCAGGCTTGAGGTCGGATGTATTTACGTTGAAGGCGCGGTCAAGCAACATGATTGCTCTCCTTGGCGATAATTGTTCCGGTCATGAACTTTTTCCAGGCGGCAAACTGGTTACGCATGGGCAGTTCGCTGGTGCCATTGGTAGAGACTGCGCCGTCTTCAAGGACCTTATCGGTGCCGACATAACGGTGCATGCTGATCCAGGTGCCGCCTCGGGTCATGTTGCCCTCCTGGCAGCGGGCATACACTTCAACGTCGTCGGGCATGACATTTGAAGAAGGGGAGTTGATAACGTTGGCATAAGTCAGCGCCCGATCGAACACCACATCAGGGGCACCTTTACAGCGGAACGTCTGGATCTCCACCATGGTTTTATCGACGGCAACCGGGCGGATAACCCGGAATTGCATGAATACGGTATGAGGCGATCCGCTGCCGTAGATGACGGTGTTATGTCGGTTCATGCCCATGACTTCACGCGCCCGGTCTGCTCCGTAGGCTTGGCTCAAACATTCAAAGTGCGCGCGGGAAACTTCGTCTTTTTCGGCGGCATCCGGATCGAAAATCGCCTCCATGTAGCCATGGCCATTGTGGTAGGCACGCAGTTCCAGTTTTTCCCAGAAGTCATAGGGCTCGCCATTGCCGTCCATGATCAGCAGTTCGAACGGCATCTCGCCGATGGCTTCAGCCTGTTCTCGAGCGGCATCGACCGATGATTCGTGGGTCACCCGTGCGTGCATGGTGTCGTGGAGGTTTTCGTAGAAAACTTTCCAATTGGAACGTTGTTGTACGCGGAAAATACCGCCGGCCACTTCA
The DNA here is from genome assembly GCF_900004785.1 of Pseudomonas sp. 28 E 9. Lineage (NCBI taxonomy): Bacteria > Pseudomonadati > Pseudomonadota > Gammaproteobacteria > Pseudomonadales > Pseudomonadaceae > Pseudomonas > Pseudomonas sp. 28 E 9. Next base: position 255,942 of record NZ_CVTK01000040.1, read on the forward strand.
AGTTCACCCACCGGAGATCGGTCGCACATGTTGTCGATGGAGCTGACGACGCCACCGAGGAAGGTTTTCAGGTCTTCGCCGTAGGACGCCTGGCTGGCGAAGACGAAGCCGCGGTAGCTGTCGACTCTGGCCACACTGGCCATGGAGAAATCCGGATGTTTCGGGTCATAGCAGGTGCCTTCGAAGCCGCTCTTCAGCGGCGCCGACAGGTGAGTGCCATCCAACTTGAATGTCCAGGCGTGGTAGGGGCATCGGAAGAACTTGCCTACATTGCCATCACCCTCCGCCACCAACTTTGCGCCTTTGTGAGGGCAGCGGTTGTAATGGACGTTTACTTTGCCGTCTGGCGCACGAACCATCACCACATCCTGGTCGCCGATCCGGGTCGTGTGGTAATCGCCAGGGTTCTTTACTTGACTCTCGTGGCCTACATAAATCCAGGCATGCCCGTAAATTCGTTCCATTTCGAGTTGAAAGAGAACCGGGTCGGTGTACACGCTTTTATGCACGCTGTCGGGCCGGATCAAGTCTGCAATTTGTTCATTGGTAGGAATCATTGTTCGCTCCTTTATTGATTAGAGGTCAAGTACCAACTTGGCAGTCTTGGCACGGGAAACACAGGTGCAGAAGGCGCCGCCGGAGCGCTCGCGATCGGACAGGCAGATGTCACGATGATCGGCTTCACCCTCGATGACTTGTGTTACGCATACACCGCAATCACCACGTCGGCAGTCGAACATCGGATCCAGGCCGGCCTCGATCATCACGTCCAACAAGGTCTGCCCTGCGTTCACTGCAAGCGTTACTCCACTCGCGCGAAGTTCTACTTCAAACGCCTGGTCGCCATCCGCTTCAAGCGCACCGGCGAACAATTCGTAGTGGACGTAATCTTCCGGCCAGCCAAGTTTCCGAGCGGTTTGTATCACCGAGGTGATCATCTCTACGGGGCCGCAGATATACAGATGAGTGCCTTCAGGGGGGTTCGCTAATACACTCGATGCCGCGAAACGTTTGCTGGCGTCTCCACCGCTTATCCAGCATTGGCTATTGTCCAGGCACTGTACTTCGTCCAGATAAGCCATGTTTTCTGCGGTGCGGCCGGCGTAATGCAGGGTGAATGCCTGTTTGGATTCCTGCAGCGCGCGGCCCATGCCGAGCATGGGCGTGATGCCGATTCCACCCGCTATCAGCAGTATGTGTTTGGCCTCTTCGACCAGGGGGAAATGATTGCGAGGCGGTTCTACCTCAATGATCTGACCTTCCGTCAGCGTATGCACCCACTTGGAGCCCCCTGTGCTCTTGTCATCGAGTTGCACGGCAATTTCATAGTGGTCGCCGGAAGACAAGTTCACGATTGAGTAGGCGCGTTTCTGCTTTCTATCACCTGGAATGTGCAGTTCGAGGTGCGCCCCTGGCGTGAACTCAGGGAGCCGCCCACCGTCTTGAGCAATTAATACCAACCGCCGAATGCGGGGAGTCAGTGCCTCAATACGTTCTATTTTTACTGATAAGCTGGACATAAAAAACCCGCGTACATAACTGGCAGTCAATAAAAATTCAACTGGGTGTCCGGTGTCACTCGTGGTTCAGGTATTACTTTCCGTGAACTTTTCAAAATACATCCGCACAGCGGTAAGTTGTTTTTCCATGTGCCATGTTTTTACCGACTCGACCATTGGGGGAGGGCCGCACATGTACAGGTCAAAGGGTGTGTCTGAATGCTCGAAAGGGGCAAGGTGTTCAGGAATGAACCCCTTTTTGCCTTGCCAATCGTCAGCCGCATTGCTGAGGACCGGAGTGAAGTCGAAGTCTTGAATCGTTGATTTATACGCCTCGATGCGAGGCATTTCGCACAGGTCCTGTTCTGTCCTGACGCCATAGAAAAGATGGATCGGGAACCCGGCCCCACCTTTCTCCGCCAACTGGTCGAGCATGCCGAGGAAGGCGGACAGTCCGGTTCCGCCTGCGACCATCAACACCGGACGGTCGATATGGCGCAGGTAGAAGGCGCCCAATGGAGCCTCCATCTTGATGATGTCGCCTGGCTTGCAACGATCGCGTACGTAGTCGGTCATGACCCCGCTGGGGAGAAGACGAACCAGAAATTCAAGCGTTCGACTTCCCGGTGCACAGGCAAACGAATAGGAGCGACGGTGACCGGTATCCGGCACGTGCAGGCGTGCATACTGGCCGGGCAGATAATGCAGTGGAGCAGCACCGGACGCTAGTTCGACCTTCAATATGGCGGTGCTATCGGATACCTGAATAACTTCAGTGACAGTGGTTGTCACCTCTGAGGTTCCAGTACTTCCACACAGTGTCGAGTCGAAGTCAAAGTAGAAGGACGCGTCGGACAACACCCTTGTTTGGCATGACAGAATCTTGCGATCAGCCACATCCTGTTCGGAAAGCGCTTCTTCATCTACGTAATCTTGAGTGTAGCTTCCGGATTCACAACGGCCCTGACAGGTCGCGCAAACCCCTTCGCGGCAGTCCAGGGGGATTTTGATCCCACTTCTGAGTGCCGCATCCAACAAAATTTCGTTAGGCTGGACGGGGCAAAACAGCGTTTTACCGTCAGCGAAGTTCAACGCAACCTGGTACATGATTGAACCTTTCCCGGACTTAAATATGGTAGAAATCCAACACCGAATTGATCTTGTCATTCAGCAGCACGCTGTGCTTCCTGGAGATCAGCCAGCTGTCACCCTGCGGTCGAAGTGTGTAGGTGGCGCGCCCGTAGAAGTGCTCGGATAAGGACTGGCGGTAATACAAGGTCTGCCAGTTAACCCGCACTTCAAGATCGCCACCCTCCAACGGGTGAATCCGCACGTTATTGATTTGATGCAGGGTCCGTGGCAGCGGTGTCGCGGAGGCCGCTTTGCCTGTACGAATCCGGAATACCCGGTCTTCCAGGCCACCGCGGTTGGGGTAGTAAATCAGCGACATCTCGCGCTTGGGGTCGGTGGTGTAGACGTGCTCTGAGTCCCATTGGGGCAGGTGAAACACGCTGTCTTCACTGAAAAGTGCCAGGTAAGCATCCCAATCCTGGTCATCGCAAAGTTCTGCTTTCTTGTAGAGAAATTGTTCTACTCGATACTGAAGTTCGACGTTCATTGCCTTATACCTCTTTCAGTTTCAGCGCTTGGGCATCGGCTTCTTTGCGCGCGAGACCATTGAGCAGAAACTTCTGCCAGTTGCCGTGTTGATTCACGTAAAGGCCTTCGTGGGTAAATTCGGCGCCGATCATGGCGGGAGCAATACCGATGGTGTCGGTGTTTTTCGTAGGCCCCGTTGTCCACTTGTCGCGGCCACGGGAAATATCGCTCCAGCGCTCAAGGCGTGCCTGGAATCCGCGTTGCGCTTCACGAAACTCGACGAGGTCATCGGGTGTGCCCATGCCGGACACATTGAAGAAGTCTTCGAATTGGCGAATTCGGTTCTCGCGGTCGGCATCGGACTCGCCTTTCACGCCAAGGCAAAAACTGTTGATCTCGGTCTTGTTCCACGCAACCGGGCGGATGATCCGCAACTGTGAGCTGATCTGATCGAGGAAAAACATGCTCGGATACACGTTCAGGTTGCGCAGGCGATGCATCATCCATTCGGCTTTGTCCTGGCCGTATTCCTCCACCAGTCGCGGCATGATGGTGGCGTACCCTGGGCGAACTTCCGGGTTTGGCATGTCGCTGAACAAGACGCTGTGGCCGTTGTTGAACGCGAACCAGCCGTCGTCGGTTTCGGTATCCCCGGCACCCAGCTTGCTGTAATCAAGAAAGTCGCCGGAGTTGATGCCCTTGGAGGCATTCACTTGCTGACGATGTTGCACGGTCGACACATAGTTGTAGTGGACAGTGCTGACGTGATAGCCATCGAGGCCGTTCTCGTTTTGCAGCTTCCAGTTACCGTCGTAGGTATAGGCGGATTTGCCCGGCAATACTTCCAGTTCGCCGGTGGGGGATTGGGCAACCATCATGTCGAAGAAGACCTTCGCATCGCCCAGGTAATCTTCAAGTGAGTCAGTGCCGTTCACGTCAAGACTGACGAAGACGAAGCCCTTGTAACTTTCTATGCGAGCCTTTTTCAACCCACGTGTGGCTTTATCGAAGTCTTCCCCGTATTCAGTCGGCGCCTTGACTTTTACAAGGCGTCCGTCGCTCTTATAGCACCACGCATGGAAAGGGCAGGTAAATGTAGATTGATTGCCTTTGCCGACGCGCGTCAAGGTAGTGCCACGGTGTTGGCAGGCGTTAATTAAAGCGTTCAACTTGCCCTCGCCGTCACGGGTAATAATAAGTGGCTGGCGGCCTGCGTTCATTGTTACGAAATCGTGTTTGTTGAGGATCTCGCTTTCATGACACGCGTAGATCCAGTTTTTTTCGAAAATCAGTTCCATTTCCAGATCGAAAAGTTCTGGCTCGGTGAAAATGTCGCGAGCAATACGATAGATGCCTTCCTCGCTTCGAAAGTCCAGGCAACTCTCGATATATTCTTTCCACTGGTTAATATCGCGCATACGGCTCATGGGTAGATCCTCAATCGTGCGGTTATGCAGGGTTCCTATTAGAGGCGGCGCGCGGCGATTGGTCTATCCGATTTATTGATGACTTAAAGCCACTTAATGAGATTGAAAAAATTCCGAAATGGGCATATCTATTAAGGCTTCATATTAATGAGAATGATACTCAACGGTTTGTTATGGCGGGCCATGCGGGTGTTACTGTGGGTAGAAAGGTGCCGGTCCATTACATCGGTTAAGTCTTTCGGGTAACAGGTGGTGCAAGCTCCCCTGTTTTAGCCCATGAATGGTGCTTGTTAAGGTATTTGAGAAGGGTGTTTTCAGGTAAAGAACCGAAACTATCCGATAAGTCGGAGGATACTGTCCATATTAACTGGCTTTAGTCGGTAATCCATTCTGTGGCATACGTCTTGCTCTTGCTATGGGTACGCGCCGAAGAGCGCACCGTCTTTCATAAACGTGGTGCCTTGCTATGACCGAGCCGCATGTGATTCCCCATAGTGATATCCAGATCAACTGCTGTGACATGGCAGGTGCCCGAGCATGGATGGAGGAGGTGTGCGGTCCGCACAGCCTGCAAAGTGCACAACCCGAGCGGGTTTCATTCCGGCACAGAGCCAGAGTGTTTCGTTCCTATGCGACGAAGCTTGGCACCCTGGAGTATGGGGCCGACGTTCGTATCGGCGTCGAGGGCTCCGAGCAATTGGATAGCTACAGCCTCAGCCTGCCTCTTTCCGGCGAGCAGGAGCTGATTTACCTCGGGCGTCGTATCTCGTCCAACAAGAGCATGGGGGTCATCGTTTCGCCTTTCCATAGCCAGGAACTTTCGATAGCGGGCGATTGCAGGAAACTGTCGGTGGTCATCCCGCGAGTCACGATGAGGCTTGCGCTCGAAGAAATCCTGAAACGTCCCGTGGAAACCCCGATCAATTTCGACCCGCTGATGGACGGACAAATAGGCGCAAGTGCCTCCTGGTGGCGATTGATCAACCACTTTGTGTCAGAGCAGGACGCGGGTGGGGCGATTTTCGATCAGACGCTATTTTCAAGAGACATCGAGGCCTCCCTTGTCAGGGGCTTGATCCTGGCGCAAAAAAGTAACTACACCGATGAGATCCACGAGTGTCTGATTGGGCGGCTGCCGAGCTTTTTACTTAAAGCCAAAGACTTCATACATTCCAACGCTCGCGAAGATATTCGTCTCGACGATATTGAACAGGCAGCCGGTGTTTCCAGGTTTAAGCTGTTTGACGGTTTTCGCAAGCATATGGGCATGTCGCCAATGGCTTATCTGAAGAAGTTGCGCTTGTCTGAAGTACGCAAGCAGCTGTTGGATGGCGGACGAGGAACAAATATATCCAGCGTCGCCACTGAATGGGGGTTTAACCACTTGGGCAGGTTTGCGAGCGAATACAAAAAATTATTCAATGAAATTCCAAGTGCTACGATGCATCGCAACGATGGCGGTCGGGCGCATATGTGATGGGCGTATTGTAAAAACGAATGGGCCTGGTCGATTTTAATCCCAGGCCTTTTTTATGGATTGGGTTTAAGGGCAAAAATAAGCCGGAATATCCAGTAGATGAATATTCCGGCTTGGAAGGGCTGGATCAGTGGGTGCCGTAGATGAGCGTAACGACATCTTTGGTTGTTTGAATATAGCCGTTAACGTCCTCGTCAGTCATGGGCAGTGTCAAGCCTACCTGGCCACGATGCACCGGGAAGTAACCACGAGTGGCCATTTCCAATGCATAGATGCTCATGCTGTTGTCGTCTATCTTGTGCCAGTGATCGCGGTGCGTGGTGATCGCCTGACCCATTTCTTGGGTAAACGCAAAAGCGAATACAGAGAAGGCGCCATAAATAACGAAGGGGTAGCTGTGCTCTGCGGCCCAACTGTTCAGTTCTGTTTTGATTTTCGCGTACATGTCGTTAAGCCTTTCATAGGCTTTTTCATCCATAGCCTTGAGGCATGCAATACCGGCGGCGCAGGCCAGCGGGTGTCCATGGTGGGTGCCGGAGATCATCACCTGGTTATCTTCAAGCACGCGGAACACTTTGCGGCTACCGCCGACTGCACCAATAGGCAGGCCGCCGCCGATCATCTTGCCCAGCACGGTCAGGTCGGGCTTGATCTGATACTCGCTTTGAAGGCCGTTGTACGCCGCGCGCATAGTGACGGTCTCATCGACGACCAGCAAAATGCCCAATTCTTCAGTCAGCGCACGAATTTTTTTAACGAAGGTTTTGTCGAGCACTACGATGCCACCGGCGCAGGCCTGCAGCTCCATCATCACGCAGGCGATATCTTCTGCGTTTCCACGCAGGATTTTCTCGCAGGCTTCGTAGTTGTTTTGCACCAGAATAATGACGTTTTCGGTTGTGTAGCCTGGAATGCCGTCGGAGTCTGGAAGGGCTTTGGGGTTGAAGTCCGGACCGGGAAAGTTGTCAGGGTCTGGATGAGCGGAAACCGCGAGTTCATCGGTAAAACCATGGTAGCCGCCTTCGAACTTGGCGATCTTGCTGCGGCCGGTGTAACCCCGCGCAATACGAACGGCACTGAGGCAGGCCTCGCTCGCCGAGCAAGAGAACTTGACCTGCTCGATTGATTCGATTCGCTCGCAAATCAATTTAGCGAGTTCCAGTTCATGATCGGTCGGGTTGCCGAAGGAAAAACCATTCGGCAGCATGTCCGTGATTGCCTGAATGACGGCCGGATGATTGTGCCCGAGCACGTTGGTTGAAAAGTTGTTATTGAGGTCGAGTAAGCGTTTTCCATCAATGGTATGGATGTATTGAGCGTCGCCCCTTTCTACAAAGATTGCATGTGGCCCAAAAGCAAAGGTGCGTCTGCTGAAGCCTCCGGGAATATAGTCCTTGCCTTTGGTTGTTTCGCGTTTGGACAGGTTAAAAGCTTCGGAAAAGTTGGTCACGGATTGTTGGTAATCAAGTTTCATGGCTGTTCCCACGTAAAGAGAGCTAAAAAAGTCGTTTAAGGTATTTAACTAAGAAGGAACCAAGGTGCTCTCCCAATGCACACCTTGGATTTGGCTATCTGAATGCGCCGCACAAGCAACAGGCGCTTAATTATTCAACGTCATGCCGACGCCGGGTTTTCATTCGCGGTGTAATTGGCGGACTTGCATTTGCCATTGATAATCCCTATCGCAGCTGCAATGGGCACCAGCCAAGGCAGAAAGCCAACCCAATCAGCGTTGGAACCGGTTAACTCATGGAAGTTAGTAAGTGCTAGCATCACTACGAAGATCAAGCCTGCGCCACCCAATAGCGGAGCGATAAGGCCTTGCCACAAGAAACCCTGTTTGGTCTTTTTAAAATAGGCAATCACCGCGATCGCGCCCATTGACTGCAGCACAAGTATGGCGAGTGTGCCGACAGCCACCATCCACATGTAAAGATTGCCGATCGGGTCAGCGCCGATAAGCATAAAGATTGACAATATTACAAAAGTAATCACGCTGAGCGTCAAACTGGCGACGTAAGGACTGCTGTTCTTGGGGTGTACACGGCTCAACGCGTTAAACAGAAAGTTAGAACGGGCCAGGGAGAAGAGGTATCGGCACAGCGCGTTGTGGAATGACAAGAGCACGGCAAACAGGCTGGTGACGGCGAGTACCTGCATAATTTGGGTTGACCAAAGCCCGACAAATTTGGTGTTCATATTGAAGACGAAGTTCACCACGTCGCCGGTGGCCGCGGCTTGTATATCACTGTCCGAATAGGCGATGCCCAGGCACCACGTGGTGAGGGTATAAAATACGCCGATCAGCGCGATTGCGATGTAGGTGGCAAGTGGGATAGTGGTATGCGGGTTTTTCGCTTCTTCGCCATAGATGGTCGTTGATTCGAAACCCACAAAACAGGCGAAAGCAAACATCATCGCGACGCCAAGGCCTGGAGCGCTGAAGTCTTTGGGTATGAAGTTGGCAACATTCATTGTGGCCGGGTCGGCCTGAATCAGTACCGCAATATCGAATATGACGAGAATCAGCACTTCGAGGATCATTAACACCCCAAGCACCTTCGCGGATATGTTCACGTCCATGTAGCCAAATAGGCCGACGACGACAATCGCCAATAAGGCGCTGAGCTGCCAGGTGAACTCAATACCCGTATAGTTTTTAACCAGGTCCGAGTTAAACGCGGAGAACGCGCCGTAAATGCCGGCCAGCATGCAGATGTACGCAAGAATGGCGATGCCCGAGGCGGCATGACCCATGGTGCTGCCAATGCCCACTTTAACCAGCTCGGCAAACCCGCCGGCGCTGACGACATAGCGGCTCATGGCGGCAAACCCGATGGCGAATAGCATAAGGATCACTGACGCACACAGATAAAGACCAGGTGCACTGCTTCCGCCTATGGCAAAAACGGCCGGCGAACCACCAAGTGTGGCGCCCAGCGGCGCGGCGGCGGCGACGACAAAAAATACAATGTCAGACACGCCCAGCGAGTTTGTTTTCAGGTTGTTCTTTTGATCACGGTTTTGCATAACGTCCTCCACGCGGAATACCATCCTGCATCGCTGTGGTCCGGCTACTTGTTGAGCGGCCTGTTACAGCAATACGATTGTTTTATTCGGCAGTATTGAGTCGTGCACGGGCAATAAACTGTTTTTGCCTGAGGGGCAAACAACAACAGTAGCCGGTGCATTTTTTAAATTGGCAAAATTCTTGTTTTTTATATATTTCGGCGCAATTTTTCAGGAGGAAACTGGGGCGTCAGTCATTGGATGGCATCCCGGTTGAGTAATGTGTCAACGGGCAACAGCACGGTGATTTTTATTTTTTTCATTTTCGACACCTATTATTTTTATCATTTACGCAAAGGCAATTCTTAAACCTTATCGCAGCGCATGTTTGTGTGGCCGCAGCATGATAATGTGACCATCCGAGGGGGGATTCAATGCGCCAAAGATGATTGATCAATCACGCTTTGTGATGGGTGCGGCTAGCGTCACCGCGCAGGGGGGCTACTGTGAAAAACTGACTTCAAATGTCTGCTCCGCACAATAGCGCAGCGCCCTGACACCGGGGCTTCGATTGCCCTGCAGGGTGGCCAGTGACATTGCACTGAGCGACGCGTCGTCAATGGGAATGTACCGAATGCCAGGGTGGTTATAGGCTTTGGTTAATGACGACGGGAAGGTATCGAAGGCGCCCCCGTAAGCGACTGCCGATATCACCTCAGGTATGGTTTTTACCATGGCGGCCACTTTACTTGGCTCATTTCTAACGTCTGCCAGACTCCAGTACGAAATAAGGTCAGACGGTGCCCCCTCGGCCGGAATGGCAAAGGGTTTATCGAGCAAGTCCGCTACGGTCAGTGCATCAAGCGATGCCAGCGCGTGGGTCGCGGGAACGACGGCGACTCGAGGCTCCTTGAACAGCTCAACGTACTCCAGCCGCGCATCATGAGTCGGGATGCGCATCAACACCACATCGACAAGGCCGCCCACCAGGGATTGCACCTGGTTGGTCATTTGCAGCTCAATGAATACCAGTCGGATATCCGGGTTCAGCCGTTGAAAAAGGGCGAACATCGGATGGGTGTACTCCGCTGCCTGATCGCCGAACATGCCCACCCTCAGCACAGAGCGTTTGTTGTCGGCAAGCGCTTTGCATTCGACGATCGAGTTGTGCATGTCGGCCAAAATCACGCGTGCTTTTTTAATGAATATTTCACCTGCTTCCGTCAGCGCGACAGTGCGATTGGCACGCACGAAAAGGCGAAAACCCAGCTCGCTTTCCAATTTGGCGATCTGCGCACTGAGGCCCGATTGCGCCATATTTTCAATTTCCGCAGCCTTCCCGAAATGAAGGGTTTCGCCCAGCCTCACGGCCAGCAGCAGTTTCTTGGTGTCCATGTTTGAGGGGGCCACATAGGGGAGGGTGAGGATTAACTAGCAAAAATCGCACCTTGTCACGGACTGGTTCGCCCGCGAAGCCGGGATAGCTGGCGCAGTGGCTTTGCTGACGCTTTGGCAATCTGTGCGGCTGTTAGCAACATGTTACCCGGAAGATAAAGCGGGAAGGTCGGTAACGGATAATCGGATTATAGGATTTGCACCACGTTGGTGCTGGCGATCACATCATGCGCTAAATGAGTAAAAATAGTAAATGAGTTAATGGCGGATAGCCTGGAAGTTGGTTTATCTATCCGAAATTTTGTGCTTTAAGCCATGCTTTTTGTGTATATGAACACACTATCAAGCGCTGATTTCCAGGATGAAATTGACCAATAAAGCGGATAGATGAGTATCAGCAGATTGTATAGTCTGTTCGTGCACTGCTGTGGTCTGCTGCGTTGACGTAGCGTATGCCGCCGATAGAAATTTAATAATAATGAGTTGCTCGCATTAACTGCCAAAACCATTGTGGGCGATATTTGATTTTGGGTTGATTATCAACCTGTTTAAGGTATCGCTCCTCTCTAATAATAAATTGGAAATGCATCCATGCGCCAACATCCCATGTTCCGCTTTTGCACACTCGCAGCCCTTGTCGGCACTGCAACTCACGCGGGTGCCTACGAGTTGTATGCCCAAGGTGACACTCACCTGAATGCCAATCTGGAGGCGGTGTTTGGCGCTTTCCACAGTCAGCAAAATTACGCGCCTTCCGGTCGATTGCAGCCGGGGTCGTCCTCATGGCGGGAGGGTTACATCAAGTATGGCGTGAGCGGCGATCAGGGGCTGGGCGCCGCCGGGACGGCCTATGGCGCCTTCTCACTGCTCAGTTCAGGGACTTGGGGTGATGGCGACGCGGCCGGTTTCACCGATGGCTCTGAACGCACGACCAAAATCGAGGATGCCTATCTGGGGTGGCGTTCGGGCAACCTGTTCGAAGCCCTTGGCCAGGACGGCATCGACCTGTCATTCGGTCGACAGAATATTGTAGTGGGCGACGGCTTCCTGATTCAGGGCGACGCCCTCAATTTGGGGCGCGGCAACGCCGATGGCCAATTCAATCGTGGCGGCGCTTACTACCTGGCGGCGCGCAAGGCTTTTGACAAAACCGCCGTGCTACGAATCGGCGGCAAGGAAGGCTGGCGTGGCGACCTGATGTGGCTCAAATCCGATAACCGTGCCCAGGCCAATACCGAGATGTACGTCGGTACGCTGGAACATGTGGCAGAGGCGGGGACCGTCGGGCTGACGTACATCAACACCACCGACATCCGCGAACCGTACGCCTCGCCGCTGCAGCTCGAGCGTGACGGCATGAAGACCTATAGCCTGCGCGCAGCGGGCAATGCGGGCGTGAAAAACCTGTTTTTGTCGGGTGAATACGCCAGGCAGAACAAGCCCAATGCGGCGAATGAAGACGCCTGGTACCTGGAAGCCGGGTGGACCTTCGCCGATGCGATGTGGAAGCCGAGCGCGAGTTACCGTTATAGCCGCTTTTCCGAACGCTACGACACATTGTTTTATGGCATGAGCCGTGGCTACGGCACCTGGTTCCAGGGTGAAGTGGCCGGTAACTATGCCGGCCCCTTCAACGGTAATTCACGTATCCAGAACGTCACGCTGAAGGTCTCGCCGTTGGAGAACCTCACCCTTGGCGCGCTGTACTTCAACTTCGACACTATCGACCGAAAATTGGGTAACACCGATGGACATGAAGTCGACCTGTATGCCGAATGGCACTTCAATGAGCACGTGACCGTGATGCCGTTGGTGGGCATCTACCAGCCGGACAAGAGCGCCGCGCAGGGTGGGGCACAGTTGGGTAACAACGACAAAAACGTCTATACCCAGTTGGTGTTCGCTACGACGTTTTGACCGTGGGCGGGTGGCATGCGTCACCCGTTTTCGTTCCTGTCCACTGAGACAAGGTTGAATCCATGGGTACTGTTACTTTGACCATACAGAGCAAAATCACTCCTCCCGGACCCAGCGGCAAGCCGTTCAACACCTTTTACACCTGCTCGCGCGATGGAGTTCGGGCTGGGAACCCTGGCCGCCATTCTCGGCATGTTATTGATCTGGCTGACCGCACGAGGTGTGACGCGCCCAGTGCTTGGGCTAGCAGCGATGCTCGAAGAGATCGCCCAGGGCGAAGGTGACCTGACCCGTCGGCTGGATTACCCGCGCCGTGATGAGCTGGGCCGCTTGGCAAGCGCGTTCAATCGTTTCCTCGACAAGTTGCAACCGGTCATAGCCCAGGTGCAGGGATCGGTGCAGGACGCTCGCCAGACGGCGGACCAGTCCGCGCAGATCGCCCGAAGTACCAGTGAGGGCATGCAACAGCAATTTCAGGAGATCGACCAGGTTGCCACGGCCTTGCATGAAATGTCCGCTGTTGCCAATGCACAGGCCGCCGACGCCGCGCGTAATGCCGACCAGGCCAGCCAGCAAGGGCTGGAGGTCATTGCCAGGACCACGTCGGCCATCGACGAACTCGCCCATGATTTGAGTCATGCCATGCATAAGTTGCAGGGCTTGGCTGACAGTAGCGAGCAGATCGGTTCGGTATTGGAAGTCATCTGTGCTATCGCCGTGCAGACCAATCTATTGGCTCTCAACGCCGCGATTGAAGCGGCGCGTGCCGGGGAATCCGGGCGAGGTTTTGCCGTGGTGGCCGATGAGGTTCGTAACCTGGCGCGACGTACTCAGGATTCGGTCGAAGAAATTCGCCAGGTAATCGAAAACCTGCAGTCCGGCACCCGCGATGTGAGCCAGGCCATGCACAGTAGCCACAGATTGGCTCAGAGCAATGTGGTTCAGGTGCAGCAAGCGGTACACGCGCTGCAACGCATAGGCTTGGCGGTAAACGTGATCAGCGAAATGAACCTGCAGATAGCGAGCGCAGCGGAGCAGCAAAGCAGCGTTGCCGAAGAGCTCAATCGCAATGTCGATGCCATCCGCGATGTGACCGAATCACTTTCCGGGCAGGCGAAACAGTCAGCTCAGGTGAGCAATCAGCTCAACGAGCTGGCGAATTATCAAGGAGACATCATGCAGCAGTTCCGGGTTTGATCCCCACACCGGCTAACGGCATTCAGATCAATTGCTCCACCAACTGCAAGCAATGACTGAGCCCGGGCGACTTATCATTTACCCTGTGGCTCAGAATAATCGGCGAGGTCGCGGTGGCTTCCACAATCGGCGTATAGCCGATATCCGCCCTATGCAGTACTTGCACCGAGGCCGGTACCAACGTCACGCCCATGCCGGCGCCGACCAGGCCGATGGCGGTCTGCAATTCGTTAGTCCATTGCGCCACCTTGAGGCTCAGGCTATGGGCGTCGAACAGCGCGATCACATGGTCGGCATAACTGGGGCGCGGGTTGCCCGGGTACAGCACAAACGGTTCGGCGGACAATTGCGCGAGGGTGGCGGGCGCGGCGAGCAAAGGGTGGCCGGCGGGCAGTACCGCCACCAGACGGTCCTCCACCAGGACGCGCTGGACGATGGCCGTGTCATCGATGCGGATTCGCCCGAAGCCCACATCGATACGCCCGGCCTTGAGGGCTTCGACCTGCTGCAAGGTGGTCATCTCCGAGAGCCCCAATTCCAGCTCCAGCGCCTCGTGGGTGCGCAACCGCCGAATCAGTTCCGGCAACACGCCATACAGGGTCGACGGCGCAAAGCCGATGCCCAGCCAAGTCTTCTCGCCCTGGCCGATGCGCCGCGTGTTGGCGCATACCTTGTTCAGTTGTTCCAGCAGCACATTGGCGTGCTCATAGAAAAACCGCCCGGCCTCGGTCAGCCGCAGCGGCCGGCCGCGTTCGAGCAGAATCACCCCCAGCTCATCCTCCAGTTGCTGGATCTGCCGGCTCAAGGGCGGCTGGGCGATGTGCAGGCGTTCGGCGGCGCGGGTGAAGTTCAGGGTTGCCCCCAGCGCTTGGAAATAACGCAGGTGACGTAGTTCCATGATCACTCCCTCCATACCCTAAGGGTATTGTTCGAGACCCATTCTATATTGGATGCCTTGAAAAATAGGGAACAGAATCGGATCAAATCTAAAAAGAACTCAACAGGTATCGCCATGCCCATTTGCGCCATAGAGTCGATCGAGACCATCATCGTCGACCTGCCCACCATCCGCCCGCACAAGCTGGCGATGCACACCATGCAGAACCAGACCCTGGTGATCATCCGCGTGCGCTGCGCCGACGGTATCGAAGGCATTGGCGAGTCCACCACCATTGGTGGCCTGAGCTACGGCAATGAAAGCCCCGACAGCATCAAGGTCAACATCGATCGCCACTTCGCGCCGCTGTTGATCGGCCAGGACGCCAGCAATATCAATGCAGCCATGTTGCGTCTGGAACGCAGCATTCGCGGCAACACCTTTGCCAAGTCGGGTATCGAAAGCGCCTTGCTCGATGCGCTGGGCAAACGCCTGAACCTGCCGGTCAGTGAACTGCTCGGCGGCCGCGTGCGCGACGCCTTGCCGGTGGCCTGGACCCTGGCCAGCGGCAACACCGAAAAGGACATTGCCGAGGCCGAGAAGATGCTCGACCTGCGCCGCCACCGCATTTTCAAATTAAAGATCGGCGCCGGTGAAGTCAGCCACGACCTGGCTCATGTGATCGCGATCAAAAAAGCCCTGGGCGATCGTGCGAGTGTGCGCGTCGACGTCAACCAGGCGTGGGATGAAGCGATGGCCCTGCGCGCATGCAAGGTGCTGGGCGACAACGGTATCGACCTGATCGAGCAACCGATTTCCCGCAATAACCGCGGTGGTATGGCGCGGCTCAACCTGTCGAGCCCGGCACCGATCATGGCGGATGAATCCATCGAATCTGTCGAGGACGCCTTCAACCTGGCCCGCGAAGGCGCGGCGTCGGTGTTCGCCCTCAAGATCGCCAAGAACGGCGGCCCCCGCGCGGTGTTGCGCACGGCGGCAATCGCCGAGGCGGCGGGCATCGGCCTGTACGGCGGCACCATGCTCGAGGGCGGTATCGGCACCCTGGCGTCGGCGCATGCATTCCTCACGCTGAACAAACTGGCGTGGGACACCGAACTGTTCGGCCCATTGCTGCTGACCGAGGACATCCTCACGGAGCCGCTGGTGTACCGTGATTTCCACCTGCATGTCTCCACCGCACCGGGCCTGGGCCTGGCCATCGATGAAGAGCGCCTGGCGTTCTTCCGTCGTGACAAACACTAAGAGGCAACTGCCATGTTGTTCCATGTGAAAATGACCGTGAACCTGCCTCTGGACATGAATCCCGAGCGCGCGGCCAGTCTCAAGGCCGATGAGAAGGCTCTGGCGCAGCGTCTGCAACAGGAGGGCAAATGGCGCCACCTGTGGCGTATCGCCGGGCATTACGCCAACTACAGCGTGTTCGATGTCGACAGCGTGCAAGACCTGCACGACCTGCTGATGCAACTGCCGCTCTACCCCTATATGGCCATCGAAGTGAATGCCTTGTGCCGGCACCCTTCGTCGATCCATGAAGACGACCGTTAAGCCTGTCACGCACCCAATAATTACAAGATGAGGAATGCACCATGTCCATCCGACTGTCCCAGACCGCTCACGCCCAACAGTTTCTCGAAGAAGCCAGCGGCAAACTTAACGACGCCGGCAACCCGCGCACCAAAGCGTTGGTGTATCGGATTTTGCGCGACACCGTGAATATCATCGAAGATCTGGAGGTTACTCCCGAGGAATTCTGGAAGGCGGTCAACTACCTCAACGAACTGGGCAAGAACCAGGAGGCTGGGCTGCTCGCCGCCGGACTGGGCCTGGAGCATTATCTGGATATGTTGATGGACGCCGCCGATGTCGAGACCGGCAAGACCGGTGGCACCCCGCGTACCATCGAGGGCCCGCTTTACGTGGCCGGTGCGCCGTTGTCCAAGTACGAAGCGCGCCTGGATGATGGGACCGATGCTGCCGTGCCGCTGTTCATGCAAGGCCAGGTGCGTGATACCGACGGCAATCCACTAGCCGGCGCGATTGTCGATGTGTGGCAAGCCAATACCGGCGGCACGTATTCGTGGTTTGACCCGACGCAATCGGAGTTCAACCTGCGTCGACGCATCGAAACCGATGCCCAGGGCAACTATCGTTTCCGCAGCATCGTGCCGTCGGGTTATGGCTGCCCGCCGACCGGGCCGACCCAACAGTTGCTTGATCAACTCGGGCGCCACGGGCAGCGGCCGGCGCATATCCACTTCTTTATCTCGGCCCCGGGTTATCGTCACCTGACCACGCAGATCAACCTGTCGGATGACCCGTACTTGCACGACGATTTTGCGTATGCCACACGCGATGAACTGATCGCCGAAATCCGCTTCAGCGACGATCAGCAACTGGCGCTGGAGTTGGGCGTGCAAGGGCGCTTTGCGCGGATTGATTTCGACTTTGAGCTGCAGGTGGCCGCTGCACCGGTAGAGCAGAAGCGCATGCAGCGCGTTCGTGCGCTCGAGGATTGAGCGCGGTAGGGCAGGTGAGTCTCTGAGTTCGGGATTACGGTGTGTCGGTCAGTCTATTCAGACCGCAGCGGTGCAAACACATCCAGTTGCCTCTGGCATTGCAGGCGGGGGGGAGTTACACCAATATTTTCGAACGGGAGTAATCTCTGTATGCGTCATGAGCGGCAACGTTTTCAGTCTACACATTCGTTCGTTGCGAGTAGACAATGTGCGCTCAGTTCCGGGGTAGTTCAGCGGTAGAACACTCGGCTCTTAACCGGGTGGGCGCTGGTTCGAATCCAGCCCCCGGACCCACTACATCGCAGGGTCAGAAGGACATATGTCCAGGCACGATAGGGAATCGGATGCAATGGCCGGCATAAACGCCGGTTATGCGGTCTTTCAGTTATCTCGAGCATTGACCGCATCGGGTCTAGACACTGTGAAAGCGCGTGAACGGATTGAGCGCTGGCAGCAGGTGGTCGAACACATGGTGCAGGGCACCGCGCTGTATGGCTCGCGTATACCACTCGTGGATGTGCCTGAATGGGTCACACTGGAGGTAGTCACGGGTGGTTTTGCCACTGGACAGTATCTGGCCAGTGGTGCACTGACCGGGTACGAACGGCGGCTGGCCGCCTCAATCCCAGGCATCCGCCCTGGTTTTGAACGACTTGATCTCAACACCTGGCACCTTACGGATGAGGGGATCGAAGCACTGCAAAAGCAACTGGTGAACAGCGACTATCGGATCGATGTACCAGAAGAGGCAGCGCTACTGTACGTGGCCTGGCTGTTGGGACAGCAGCGCACGGAGGAAGCACGCAGACTGATTGAGTCGATCGCACCTTTTTTTGAGCAACTGCGTTTCTTTCCAATGGCTTCTGACGGGCTACCGCTCGCGACGGTGGAAGTGCAGATCTTCGATGTCGGCGATATCAAAAAGCTGCTTTCAAAACTCCCTGCGCAGCAGCGTCTGGCGGTGCAAAAACATGTGGTCGTGACTCGGTTGCCTTTCTACGATGCAGCTATCTCGCTCTTCCTCTTAACGTACCAGGATGATTGGCCTTGCCGGCAATATCCTGAAGGCTGGCTTGAGCAGGCGAATGCGCTAAGTAGCCAGTTCGATGCCACCGGTAGCAATGACATCCTCAACGTTGAACCTTTCAGGGGCCGGGTAGGGGAGTTGTACACGTTGCTAAGGCTCTGCTCCCGTGACCCAATCTCGCTGACAGGGCGTCAAGTCGGACGTATTCGGCGGATCGTCAATGATTTCGTGTGCAAACATGGTCATCCTGAATCCGAAGATCATCTACAGAGCCGAGCCATGCAGCGCCATCAGGTGGCCGCGCCCGAGCATCATCTGATCGCCAAGGCGGTTTCTGAGCGTCTGATCAGCTATACGAACTCGGAAGGCATCTCTGATTTTTCGTCCCTGTTGGAACCGATTACCAATGAGGAGGCGAAGGCATATTCGCTGAAAACCGGTGTCGCCATTCCACCAGCAGTTCGCCGACGCCTCGAGCGCTGTCGAAAGGGAACCATCAGTCAGTTGATTGACAAGGGATTGATCACATCTGGGGATACCGTGGCGCGAGTACTGCCAGCGATGACGGCCGAAATCTGCAGTGCTGGATTTCGCGATACGACACTGCGCACGTTGTCTATCGCAACGTATCGTGCTTTTCGGCGACGCCGTTCATTGCTGCTGCTCAACCTACAGAGCCAAGTCAAAATCAGTGACTTGCCTTGGGTGGCGGCCGTTGAAGGTGAACGAGAGGCACACACTGTTGCCGTTGAGGGAGCCAGACAAGCCTTGATCGAATCCTCGGCAACAACCCTCGCTGCTTTCCCTCAGGCAATCCTTCCGAACAAGCTACTTCAGGAGTTTGGTTCGCTTGCTGTCACGGCGAAGCTGGATCTTCCTTTTGTGGAGGAGGTCGCGGCGGACATTTTCATGGGAACCTTTTCGAATAAATTCGTGGAAGCAGCCAGGCGAGCGGCCTCGTTGATAGATGGCACCCTTTACGCCCATTATTACGACATCGACACGAACCAACTGGCGATCCTTCCCGATAAGCCGAAATCAAAGAGCAGAAACTATTTCCAGCGTGACTTGGATACCAGTGATGCATTGGCGAACCTGTGCGCACAGCGGGCTAATGCACCCTTGGGTGGACGGCATTCAGCAACCAACGGCAGGATCATCGAGCAACAACAGATTTTGACGACGCAAAACCTTTCGCTTCTATTTGGTGATCTCGGTTTGAAAGCGCTGCTACATCATCGCTTGGGCTCACTTGCTCAGGAGTGCTTTCAATGGATATGCATGCGGCAGCAGATGAAAATCAAGTTCTATCACTCTAGCTTGGTGATGCTCAAAAATACCGCTTATGCCTGGCGCCAGATGGTGTTTTATTTATCCATGCAGGATGACGCCGAGAGGCGTTGCGCAATCGATAGCATCGAAGCTCATTTCGCGGCTCAACCCATTGCATTCCGAGAGAGATTTCTACCGGCAATTATGGGGTTGCGTGTGGCAGCTTCCGGGCTCCCGTTGACCCTGAACCGCCGGAAAAGTGAGGGGGCTCAGGTTTTTCTCGGATGGACCACCGAACGACATTGGTTGTTACCGCCGCAAACGAATGACATCAGTTAACCGCTCGGCTGTATCGATGAGGCGTGCTTGAACGCCTCAAAAGCGATATCTGTTAGCTGGCTGGAGTTCTTGTACAGACGGGGTAAAACTTTTATGCATACATCAGGGACCGAAGTCAGGAAGGACGTCCAACGATAAGAGCCTGAACGTCTGCAAAAATCGGAAGGTGGTGGCGCGTGACCTCAAGCACAAGTATAGAGAGTTCCACCCTGACACCTAATTTAACATAATATACATTATGCGAACTGTTCTATACGGAGACCGGGTGCTCTGGCGGTCAGATTCCAAGGCCGGGAATCCCTCTCCGATCCCTGCAACGATGCCCTGGCACGATTTGCTACGCACACGCTACGTTCTCTGTTCGAGTCTCGGCATGCCCAGCGGTTTTCTGCATAATTACAAGTTTTGCAGTGAGCTTGTCTGCCAGCACTCCAATGGGATGAAAGGTGATTAGAAAATTCGAGCATGACGACACGGAACGCGTTCTGGAAATCTGGTTGAGCGCATCAATCAAGGCCCATGACTTTATTGATGCTTCGTTCTGGCAATCCCATGTTGCAACGATGCGTGAAGTTTATATCCCGGCATCAGAAACGTTTGTCATCGAAGACAAGTCCCAGGTTCTGGGTTTTTGTAGCTTGCTGGATGACCAACTGGCGGCATTGTTTGTAGATCCTGATCACCAAGGCATTGGCCTGGGCAAGCAATTACTTGGGCATGCTAAAACGTTGCGCAGTGAGTTGAGCCTGGCGGTTTACAAGGAGAATGCGCCCAGTTTTACCTTTTATCAGTCACAGGACTTTGTGCTGCTCAAGGAGCAGATCGACTTGCAAACAGGCCATGCTGAATACCTGATGCACTGGCCATCGGACCGTTTTTTTGACGACTGACGAACATCTTGCTCCGCCGATATTGACTTCAATCACGGCGCCCGCTCATTTCCTCTTGGCCGAGGGTTGATTTATATGCCAGAAAACGATAACTCAACTAAATGACTATTTAGTTGAGTTATAACGCTTCAATAACCACTCGCCGCCGTCATCGCCCCGCCCACAATCGCAATCCCTGAGCTGCTGCCCAAGCGTGTGGCCCCGGCCTCAATCATCTTCAATGCAGTCGGATAATCGCGCACGCCACCAGAAGCCTTCACCCCAACCCCGGCACCCACAGTTCTACGCATCAGTGCCACGTCTTCGACCGTAGCTCCGCTTCGACTGAACCCGGTGGACGTCTTGACGAAGGCCACACCCAGGTCACGGCAAATCTCGCAGGCTTGAACCTTCTGCTGGTCGTCCAGCAAGCAGGTTTCCAGGATGACCTTCAACGGCACGGTGCCGCAAGCCTGGTGGACCAGGGCGATGTCTTCGCGCACGGCGTCCAGCAACCCGTCCTTCAACCAGCCGATATTGAGCACCATGTCGATCTCCCCTGCCCCGGCTGCAATCGCCTGTTGGGCTTCGAACGCCTTGGTATCGCTCAGGCCGGCGCCGAGTGGAAAGCCGACCACGGCGCAAATCACCACCCTGTCGTCGGTCAGGCACGAAGCCGCGTAAGGCACCTGACCGGAATTGACGCACACCGAATAAAAGCCATGCTCGCGGGCTTCCTCGCACAAGGTGCGGATCTGTGCCTGGGAGGCGTCGGGCGCCAGTAATGTGTGATCGATGTACTTGGCCAGTGCAGCGGGTGGGAGACTGTTCATTTAATGGGCCCTTGCCTGTATGTTGCCAATGATAGTGAGGCGCTTGTCACAGCGCTCACGTTAATTAGTTATAATAATAACAAATAATGTTACTTATTTAACACTAACAATCAAGCCCTGGAAGACTCGTGGACAGTAGAAAAGCCGAGCGATTGAAGCTTATCCAACAAGCCCTGCAGGACCAGAACGCCATTCACCTGAAGGAAATGGCCGCACTGCTGGACGTTTCCGAGATGACCCTGCGCCGCGATCTCAACCACTTCAGCGATCACCTGCGGTTGCTGGGTGGCTATATCACCCGCATCGGCAATGAGAGCGGCGATTACCGGGTGGCCGAGCAGGACACCCGCCACGTCGAGGAAAAACGCCGCATCGGCAAACTCGCCGCCGCGTTGATCCAGGCCGGCGATACGGTATTTTTCGACTGTGGTACCACCTCACCTTTTGTCGTTGATTTCATCCCCGATGCGCTGGAGTTCACTGCGGTGTGCAGCTCATTGAACGTGCTGCTCAAACTGCAGAACAAACCCAATTGCCACATCGTGTTGTGCGGCGGCACCTTTCACCGCAAGAACCAGGTCTTTGAAAGCAGCGCCGAAAGCAGCATCCTCGATAGCGTGCGCCTGACGTGGGCCTTTGTGACCGCGGCCGGCGTCAGCCAGGCGTTTGGCGTAACGTGCTTCAACTTCAATGAAGTCGAGGTCAAGCAAAAGGTCATGCGCCAGGCTCAGCAAAGCGTATTGCTTGCCGATTTCAGCAAGTTCGACACAGTGCGCACTGCGCACTTCGCCGCTCTTGAGGATTTTCAGTACGTGGTCAGCGACAAGAAAATCCCCCGCAGCTATAAGGACGTCATTCAGGCCAGTGGCGCGCAACTGCTGGTTTAATCCAGCAACCGTCGCCGTTCCTGCGCACTTAAATACCCGGTACTGACACTGAATGAAGCGCTGGCTCCGGCCGCCAGCGAACGCACATGGCCTTTGGCTTTCTCGGCGTTATAGCCCTCGGGTTCACAGGTAGACGGCAACACGAACGCCGCCACTTGTTGATCTGGCGTGTGCAGGATCCAGCGTGCGGCGTGCGCAAATTGCTCGGGACGGTAGCGGGTGTAGAACGCCGCACCGCTGGGATGATCCAGCAGAAAATGCGCCTGGCCCGTGGGATCTGTGCCAACCCCGTCGAAGAAAAACACGATCTCGGGGTCGTACAATGCCGGTTGCTCCAGGCAGGCCAATTGCGCAGGCTGCTCGGCCAGCTGCGCCATATAGGCACTCCATGCCGGCGTCGGCTTGACATGGTCCGGCACGCTGGTGCGCAGACGCTGGCGCTGTATGCCCAATGGCTCGACAAAGCGGGCGCCGTCCACGTACGCGTAGTTCATGTGGGCCATGTACATCAGGTCCATGGGCTTGCCGGCCAGGTTCGTCACCTGCATGTCGATATCGAACACGGCCGAATCGGCGCGCAGCGTCACGCTGGGACTCGCTCGGTAGCGATCGCCGAATCCCTTGGCATATTCATACGAGCCGCCCAGGCGTACAACGCCCTCGTCCACCTCCAACCAGGCCGTATCCATGGGCGCGCAGGGCATTTCGCCGTGCAAGACATGCGTGTCATCCGACGCGGGGCAGCCGTTGCGCAGCAGGCCACTGTGAAACATGAAGCAGCCGTAAGTATCGATAATCGTCGGACTGGGCCGAGGTTGCTCGAACAGGTTGCTCATGGTCAAGTCGCAACCGTCGAACACGGCTGACCAGATCATCTGCCCTTGAAAAGGCAGTATCACCAGTCGCCCACGGCTATTCTCCAGGCTCACGGCCAGCACGCCGGACGGGTAGACCCAGGCACTGACCTTGAAGGCCGACGATTGCAGGAGGATCTTCTCCTGCTCGGCAAACACCGCAGGGTACAGCGCGATATGTGTATTCATGAGGCTACCGCCCTGGTCGCGCCCACCGGTAAGGTGCCGGATTGGCGCATGCACTTGAGCGCATACATCACGATCACAATGAAACACAGCAACGGCACGCTGTAAGCCAACTGCATGTTGCCGCCGCTGGCGTCGGACAACAGGCCCTGGAAGATCGGGATCACCCCGCCGCCGACGATGCTCATCACCAGCAATGAACCGCCGACGCCGGTGTCTTCACCCAGGCCATCGATGGTCAGGCCGTAGATGGTCGGCCAGCAAGGGCCGAGGAAGATGCTCACGCCAACCGCTGCATACACCGCCGAAATGTTCGGCACCAGAATGGTGTAGGCCAGCAGCACGATGCACAGTACCCCGTAGATCGCGAGTACCTTGGCGGGGTGCAGGCGACGCATCAACAGGTTGGCAATCAACTTTCCGACAAAATAGGCGGCAAACGTAGTCAGCAGAAACCATGATGCGCTGCGTTCATTCATACCGCCCATTTGCATGGCCAGGCGAATGGTGAAGCTCCATACGCCGACCTGTGCGCCCACATAAAGAAACTGCGCCAATACGCCAAAGGTAAAGCGCGGATTACGCCACAGCCGCCCCAGGCTTTGACCCAGGCTGCCGGGCTTGCTGCCGGCGGGCTTGTTGCCCTTGCACGCAGGGAACCGCGTAATGGCGATCAGGATAAAGATCAGCACCAGCACCGCAATCATCCATTTGTAGGGCAACAGCGTGGACTGGATCATTTGCAACTGCTGCACCGCTGCCTCGGAGGCGCTCATCCGAGCCAGTTGTTCAGTGGTGGCGTCGGTGTCCTTGAACATCACGAAACTGCCCACATACACCCCTGCCATGGCACCGAAGGGGTGAAAGGTCTGCGAAATATTCAAGCGCCGGGTCCCGGTTTCTCGGGGCCCCATCAGTGTCGAGTAGGTATTGCAGGCGGTTTCCAGGAACGACAGGCCGGCGGCGATCACAAACAGCGCCAGAAGGAACATGCCGTACTTGGCCGTGGAGGCGGCCGGAAAAAACAACAGGCAACCCAACATGTATAGCAGCAGCCCGATCAGAATCGTGCTCTTGTAGCTGAAACGACGCACCACCATCGCGGCCGGAATAGCCACAAAAAAGTAGCCCAGGTAAAACGCCGACTGCACAAAGGCCGTCTGGAAATCACTCAGCAAAAATGCTTTCTTGAAGTGGGCGATCAGCACGTCGTTCATGCTCGCTGCCGCAGCCCATAGGGCAAAGATGCTGCACAGCAGGATAAAAGCGAACCAGGGCGTGCGGTTCAGGTAGAAACCGTCGGGTGTCTGTTGCAGCGCAGGTGTGTTCATTATTGTTCTCCGGGCTGGGCTGGGCTGAGGGTGTCAGCGCTGTTGTTGCTCAAAGCGATTGAACGTTTCACTGTCGGGATAGGAACTCTGCGTACCCAGCCCCATGACCGAGCAGGCGGAATACGCCACCGCCCGCTCCATGGCCTGGCGAATATGGCGGTCGCGGTTCCAGTGGTGAATGAAACAACCGATAAAGGCATCCCCGGCACCGGTAGTGTCGCGGGCTTCAACCCGTACCCCCAGCACCTGGAACTCGCCCTCCTCCCCCACGTACAGCGCACCGTGTTCGCCGAGTGTCACGATCACGTGGCGGATGCCGCGGGTCACCAGGCTACGGGCGGCGGTCCGGGCTGAT
This sequence comes from Pseudomonas sp. 28 E 9, assembly GCF_900004785.1. Lineage (NCBI taxonomy): Bacteria > Pseudomonadati > Pseudomonadota > Gammaproteobacteria > Pseudomonadales > Pseudomonadaceae > Pseudomonas > Pseudomonas sp. 28 E 9. The sequence goes on from NZ_CVTK01000040.1 coordinate 280,829, forward strand.
TGCGGCGAGTCCACAACGTGGCCGCTGATCAACGCCAGCTCCGATTCGTTGGGGATCAGGAAGTCAAGGTGCGCCAGGTGCTCACGACTCAAACCGGCCAGGGCCGGTGCAGGGTTGAGGAGCACCGCGATACCGTGCCGGTGAGCGAATTCGATGGCGTGGTAGACCGTTTCAAGATTGATCTCCAGCTGCAGCACGATCAGCGTGCATTCGCGAAGGTCGGCGGCAGCCGCCTCGATGTCCGCCGGCAGCAAATGCGCATTGGCACCCTTGACGATCAAAATGCTGTTGTGAGAGTCGGCCCGAACAAAAATCGGCGCGACGCCGCTGGAAACGCCAGGCACGCGCTGCACATGACGAGTGTCGATACCAAAGCGCTGGAAGTTGGCCACTGTGTTGTCGGCAAACATATCGTCGCCGACCTTGCTCAGCATCAGGACATCAGCCCCAAGCTTGGCGGCAGCCACCGCCTGGTTGGCCCCCTTGCCGCCGCAACCCATGGCAAAGCCAGGCGCTTCAAGGGTTTCGCCCTGAACCGGCATGCGGTCGATATAGGTAATCAAATCCACCATGTTGCTGCCGATGACTGCGATCTTGCTCATTGCTATTCCACCTTGTTGCGACCGGACCAGGCAGGCCATGCCGCTCTTGTTTTGTTATTTAAATAACATAAGGTGTGAATATTCAATCTTTTTTTTACGCGAACGATTCAAAGCGTCGTACGAACTGGCACGGACGATGGTCGGGCATCAAGCGCCGGGACGCGACCTTGAGCCGTTGCTGAATGATAATTTCACGCAAAAAAAAACCGGCCCACCAGGAGCCGGCCACGAAGACGCCCGCGTTACAGTCTGAACCGATCCACGGACTGCGACAGTTTGCTGGCCAAGCCAGCCAACTCATCGGTGGTCAAGGCGGTATCGCCAATAACGCGACTATTGCTTTGCGACATGCCGGCAATCATCTCCACCTGATGGGCGATCTCGTTACTGGCCAAACTCTGTTCACTGATGGTGCGGGAAATATCATTCACCAGCTCCGTGGTATTGAGCGTGGCCTGGAGGATCTCGCGAATAGCGCGTTCCACGTCGGCGGTGACGGCCATGCCCTTGTCGACTTGAGCAACGCCCTCCTCCATGCTGGTCACCGCTTCACGGGTGTTCTGCTGGATACGCCCGACCATGCTGGCGATTTCCTGGGTCGAGGCGCTGGTGCGCCCTGCCAGGCTGCGCACTTCGTCGGCCACCACGGCGAAGCCGCGGCCCTGCTCGCCGGCGCGGGCGGCTTCGATGGCGGCGTTCAGGGCCAGCAGGTTGGTTTGGTCGGCGATGCCCTTGATCACCTGGATAATGCTGAAGATTGCTTCGGATTCTTTGTCCAGGGTGCGAATCACCTGGGCCGATTGCTGGGCCGAACGTGCGATGCCGTCCATGTCGCTGACCACTTGATGAATGATCCGGCCGCCGTCCTTGGCCAGGGTTTCAGCCTGGTTGGCCATGTCCAGCGCCTGCCCGGCATGACGGGTGATTTCTTCGATGCTGGCGGTCATTTCACTCGCGGCGGCGGCCATGGTGCTGGCGGCCTCGCTTTGCTGCTGGCTGCTGCCTGCCACCTCATGACAGCCCTGGCTCAGGCGTTCGCTTACACCGTTGACCTCATGGGCATTGCTGCGTACCACGTCGATCATGCCGCGCAAATCGCGCTGCATGGTGGCGAGGCTGCGAATCAGCGTACTGGCTTCGTCCTGGTTGCGCGGCTCGACAATCGGTTCGCTCAGGTTGCCGCGGGCGATGCTGTCGGCAATGCGGCTGGCGGTGCGCAGCGGTCCCATGATGCTCATGATCACCCAGCGTCCCTGGGCCAGCAGCAGCAAAAGGCTGGCGCCCAGGACCACGCCCAGGATCCAGTTGGCGTTGCTGATCGCCTGCCGGGTGCCGGTGCTGGTTTGCTGGGTATGGGTTTCGATCAGCTCACTCAGCGTGGCCATCTGTTCCTCCAGCCGGCTGAACGCTGCATTGAAGGTCTCAAGCTCCCCACGCGCCGCCTCGGGGTTGGCCAGGGCCAGCGCGACGATGCGCTCGCCGGCGCTGACGTAAGTCTCCAGGCTGGGTTTGATTTTTTCCAGGCTGGCCTTGATGGTGGCGTCCAGCGGCAGCTGGAAATTATCCGCCAGCATCTGCCGGAAGTGCTCGGCATGCTCCTTGAGCGAGGCGCTGACGTCGGCCGGCGTGCTGGTGCTTTTGCCCAGCCCCACCAGCATGGCGGACAACACATCGGCACGCAGGGCGTCGTGCATCATGTCGGCTTCCATATGATTGCGCAGCACCGTCATGCTGACCTCATTGTCCTGCACGGCGGCGCCCATCCGGGAATTTCCCAGGTAGCCGGCCAGGCTCATGATCAAGGCGGTCAGCAGCCCGGTCGCAATCAACAGCATCAAGCGTAGTTTGATCGTCATCTGGTATCCCCATACCTGGACCGCCGGTTGGGAAACCAACCGTTCGAGCGCGTCATTAGTACCGTTATCGGCAAAGGCCTCTGTTAGTGAAGCCCAAGTTTGCGGATCTGCGCGAATCCCTTAAGCTGGGCGTCTTTTGCTCGGACTTGCCCATGCCTCGTAGCATCGCCCACCTCGCCCTGCTGTTGGGCTTGATCACCGCCGTCGGACCGTTTGCCATCGACAGTTACCTGCCGGCGCTGCCAACCCTTGGCGCCAGTCTCAACGCGTCGCCGGCCGCCGTGCAGATGAGCCTGACGGTGTTCTTCATGATCATCGGCGTGTGCCAGTTGTTCTACGGCCCGATCAGCGATGTCTTTGGACGCAAATTGCCGATCTATGCGGGGTTGGTGATCTTTACCGTGGGCAGCATCGGCTGTGCGTTGGCCCCCAGCATCGAAGTGCTGATCGGCTTTCGCGCGGTGCAGGCCTTTGGCGCATGCGCGGGGATGGTGATTCCACGGGCGATTGTCCGCGACCTGTACACCGGCCATGAAGCGGCGCGCTTGATGGCCTTGTTGATGCTGGTGATGAGCGTTTCGCCGATCCTTGCGCCATTGGCCGGCAGCCTGGTGATTTCGCTGTGGAGCTGGCGCGAGGTATTTGCCGCGTTGGCGGTGGTGGCGATGCTGTGTCTGGTGATGACGATCGTGCAACTGCCGGAAACCCATCCGGCGGAGCGGCGTCTGGGCAAGACCCTGGGCAGTGCATTCGGCAGCTACGGCGCCCTCCTCCGCGATCCGGTGTTCACCGGGCTCTCGGTAGTAAGCGGCTTTGGCCTGGCCACGTTCTTCGTGTTCATCGGCAGCGCGCCCTTCGTGTACATCGAATACTTCGGCCTGACGCCGACGCAATTCAGCCTGTGCTTTGCAGTGAATGCGGCGTCATTTTTCGCCATGAGCCAGCTGACGGCACGCCTGAGCGCGCGTTTTGGCCTGCCGCCGCTGATTCGCTGGTCGGTGATTGCCGTGGCAGCCGTGATGGCGCTGTTGGCGGCCACGACACTGTGGGGCAATCACCTGGCCTTGATGATGACCCTGCTGTTTATCGGCTTCGGTTTTCTCGGCCTGTTATTACCGGCCGCCGGCGTGTTGTCGCTGGAAGACCATGGCGCGGTGGCGGGTTCGGCATCGGCCCTGCTGGGCGCGATTCAGATGGTCACCGCCGCTGTCTCCATGACCCTGGTGGGACTGTTTGCCGACCATACGCCCGCGCCAATGCTGGTGGGCATCGCGCTGTGCGCGACCGCCGCCATGCTTACCGTGCTGTGGACGCTGCGCCGCTTGCCGCCGCACCTGGCGAGCGCCTGATCGCCGCGTCACGCCTACAAATCAAACCGGTCCACCGCCCGCCTCCGCTCGTTGTCGTCACGTACGTCATAGCTGGCGGTGGTCTGGATATTGGTGTGATGGGCCAGCTTTTGCGCAATCGACAGGTCATGTTCCTCGATCACCCGCGTGATGAATGAGCGGCGAAAGTCATGGGGCATGATCTTCACGCCCACTTGGTCCCCACGCTGGCGGGCGATGTAGTAAATCGCGTGCTTGGTGATACGTTCCCGGGTGATATGACTGCCGCGTCGAATGCGGTTGAACAGGAACGCGTCGTCCTCTTCGCCTTCCTTGAGTTGCCCGCGACGGAACTCCAGCCAGGCCTGCAGCTTGGCGAATGCCCAGTCCGGCGCGTATTTGACCAGTTCTTTGTTGCCCTTGCCGATCACGCGCAAGCTGCGCTGCTCGAAGTCGATCTGCGCCAGGTCAAGGTTGACCGACTCCGATTTGCGCATGCCCGAGCCGTACAGGAGGCCGATGACGGCGGCGTCGCGCAGGCCCTGGGGGCGTGGGTCGGCGGCGCAGACTTCCATCATTTCGCGGATCAACGTGCGGCGCAGGTTGCGTCCCTGCCCCAGCCGTGTCCCGGACGCGGCCTTGACCGAACGCATCTTCAACAGATGTTCCTGGCTGATCAGGCTCATCCGCCACGCTTCATTCATCACCCCGCGCACGGCATTCACATACAGGGACGAGGTGTTCGGCGCATAGCCGTCCTCACGCAACGCGGCGACCAAGGCAATCACCTGTTCGGGCTGCAGCAGGTGCCAGTCGATGTCTTCCAGGTTGACCTCGTCAAGGCCGAGGCGGTCGGCGGCGTCCTGCAGCACGTAACGCATGGTCAGTTGGCTGGACGGCGCAAGGCGGGTGAGGTAGAGGGTCAGCGGGTTGCGGATGGACTCAGTCAAGGTAGATCAGCCTTTGGATTAAATATCACGAGCAATCCATTGATTAACCGTAATATTTATTGAATTGGCGAAGGCCGAGTCTAGCGCAGTCCCGGCCCTGCCATCAAATCAGGGCGCCACCTCTTCTTCTTCGGCAGATGGCTGAGGTTGAGCCTGGGATTGGCTCCAATCGGCGTCCTGTTTCTGCATCAGGGCAAACCAGTGGCGACGCATGAAGGTCAGGTAGCTGTCCGGTGCCTTGGCGAAATCCTTCTCATCGGCGTAGCAGCCTGGCAGCGGCAGTTCGGTGCCCTGCTCCTTGTACTGGCTGACCAGCGCCTGCTGGGCGGCCACGCTGCAATCGGTCGGCAACGGCATGCCACGCAGGGCACCGGCGTCCTCGTCCCACCAGGCTGCGCCGTAGCGGTCAACGCCGCGCAGGCGATACTTCTCCGACTTGCCGACATGCATGATCAACTTGAATTCATTCGGGCTGACGTCGCTGGTACAGGTGCGCGAATAGCCAACGGTCGCCTGGGTAGTGCCGTCACCCAGCAGGTCGGTGACCTGGGTAGCCGCCCTGTCAAAGTGCAGCCTGGCGTCGAACTGGCACTGGCGTACGTCGTCATAGAGCATCCACACGCGCTTGGGATGCTCGCCCGCCAGCAGGTACTGGGCCGCGTAGACAAAGGCCGACTGGGTGCCATCGTCGTCCCGCTCGCCGACCTGTTCGGCCAGCACCAGCAGGTTCTTGCCCTGGCGGTCGTCCCAGGTATAGGCGGCGACTTGCTTGCCACGCACTTCGACACCCTCGGGTACCTGATCAATGTTCGCCAGGGCCACGCCTTCATCGGCCCGCACGGCCGTGACACAGGCGACGCATACCCACAATCCCATCAACACCGGCCGCAACTGGCCGCGTAAAAGCTGCACGCTATTCATCCGAGTACCCTGGCAAGAGATGGCTTACTTTACCGGCACTTGAAGGGCAATGCAGAGAAGATTGTTGAATAGATACACAGCGCCCCTCACGGGCGCTTCCCACGTGAACCAAATACTCGGCGGGCTGTTCCTATCTGCCTGAAAATTACAAGGTTTAACACCTTGGCCACATAGCTGAACCCTAGCTGTCTACCTGTCAAATAAACGAGTTTTTCATCCGCCTTTCATATTCGTTGAACATTTTTGCGCTTAACCTTGTATGCAACACTTCAGAGCAATCCGGGGTTAATCGACTAAGCTGTTGATTACGCTTTATCTTTATCGCCGCTTTGTCATCTGCGGGCTGTAGTTTTGCCCAATAAACGCTGCTGTATTTCGCGCTCCAAGTTGCTCCAGCCGAGGTCTTGAATCTTTGAAACCCTACCCTATTCATTGCGTATCGATCGTTATTCCGGTCTATAACGAGCAAGAGAGCCTGCCCGAATTGCTGCGCCGCACCACGGCCGCCTGCAAACAGTTGGCCTACGAATACGAAATAATCCTGGTGGATGACGGTAGCCGCGACGATTCGGCGCAGTTGCTCGAAGACGCCGCCGCCGAGGACGGCAGCAACGTGGTCGCGGTGATCCTCAACCGCAACTACGGCCAGCATGCGGCAATCATGGCCGGTTTCGAGCAGTGCCGCGGCGAAGTGGTGATTACCCTCGACGCCGACCTGCAAAACCCGCCGGAAGAAATCCCGCGCCTGGTGGAACAAGCCGCCCTGGGCTACGACGTGGTCGCTACGGTGCGTAACAATCGCCAGGACTCCGCGTTCCGTCGCTGGCCTTCTCGCCTGATCAACCTGGCCGTGCAGCGCTCCACCGGCGTGGCCATGACCGACTACGGCTGCATGCTGCGTGCCTACCGCCGCACCATCGTCGACGCGATGCTTGCCTGCCGCGAGCGCAGCACCTTTATCCCGATCCTGGCCAATGGCTTTGCCCGTCACACCACGGAAATCCTGGTGCACCATGCCGAGCGCGAACACGGTGAATCCAAATACAGCGCCATGCGCCTGATCAGCCTGATGTTCGACCTGCTCACCTGCATGACCACCACGCCGCTGCGCCTGCTGTCCATCGTCGGCTTCAGCCTGGCGGCGCTGGGCGTGCTGTTTGCCATTGCGCTGATCGTCATGCGCCTGGCCTTCGGTGCCGGCTGGGCGGGTGACGGCCTGTTCGTGCTGTTTGCCGTGCTGTTCGTGTTCACCGGTGGTCAGTTCATCGGCATGGGCCTGCTGGGTGAATACCTGGGCCGCATGTACAGCGATGTGCGGGCCCGCCCGCGTTTCTTCATTGAAAAAGTGCTGCGCAACCAACCGGCAGCACCGGCTCCCGTGGTCGTCGTTGATGGCCTGGTGTCTTCCCATACTTCTACTTCTACTTCTACTTCCGATCAGGTCCAGTCATGAGTTCAAAAGCCGTTGTCTTCGCCTACCACGATATTGGCTGTGCCGGTATTGAAGCCCTGCTCGATGCGGGTTACGACATCGCTGCGGTGTTCACCCATGCCGATGACCCCAAGGAAAACAACTTCTACGGCTCCGTCGCCCAGCTGTGTGCCCGCAACGGTATCCCGGTGCACGCCCCGGAAGACGCCAACCACCCGTTGTGGGTCGAACGCATCGCCAAGCTGAACCCGGATTTCATCTTCTCCTTCTACTACCGCAACCTGTTGAGCGAGCCCCTGCTGGCCACCGCCCGCCACGGCGCGTTCAACCTGCATGGTTCGCTGCTGCCCAAATACCGTGGCCGCGCACCGGCCAACTGGGTGCTGGTCAACGGTGAAACCGAAACCGGCGTGACCCTGCACCGCATGGTCAAGCGTGCCGATGCCGGTGCGATCCTGGCCCAGCAGACAGTCAGCATCGAGCGCAGCGACACCGGCCTGAGCCTGCACGCCAAACTGCGCGATGCGGCCAGCAACCTGCTGCGCGACGCCCTGCCGCAACTGGCGCTGGGCAAACTGAGCGAAACCGCCCAGGACGAAAGTCAGGCCACCTGCTTTGGCCGCCGTACCGCCGCCGATGGCAAGATCGACTGGAAAAACCCCGCCGAACAACTGTTCAACCTGGTCCGCGCCGTGACGCAGCCTTACCCCGGTGCCTTTTGCGCGGTCGGCGAGCACAAGCTCATCGTGTGGCAGGCCGAGGTGGTCAAAGGCAACGAAGGTTTGGCGCCGGGCCGCGTAATCAGCGTCAACCCGCTGCGCATTGCCTGTGGCGAAGACTCACTGGTGGTCAAGTTCGGCCAGCGCAACGACAACGGCCTGTACCTGACCGGCCCTTCCCTGGCCGATGAACTGGGCCTGGTGGACGGTTCCGTGCTGCGCGGCGCCGAGTCGGGCCGCAAGCCACGCCGTACCCGCGTGCTGATCCTGGGGGTGAACGGCTTTATCGGTAACCACCTGTCCGAGCGCCTGCTGCGCGACGACCGTTACGAAGTCTACGGCCTGGACATCGGCTCCGACGCCATCGAGCGCCTGCGCAGCCACCCCAACTTCCACTATGTGGAAGGCGATATCAGCATCCACACCGAGTGGATCGAGTACCACATCAAGAAGTGCGACGTGGTGCTGCCGCTGGTGGCCATCGCCACCCCGATCGAATACACCCGCAACCCGCTGCGCGTGTTCGAGCTGGATTTCGAAGAAAACCTCAAGCTGGTGCGTTACTGCGTCAAGTACAACAAGCGCGTGATCTTCCCATCGACTTCCGAAGTCTATGGCATGTGCCAGGACCAGTACTTCGACGAAGACACCTCCAACCTGGTGGTCGGCCCGGTCAACAAGCAACGCTGGATCTACTCGGTCTCCAAGCAGTTGCTCGACCGCGTGATCTGGGCCTACGGCGACAAGGGCCTGAAATTCACCCTGTTCCGTCCGTTCAACTGGATGGGCCCGCGCCTTGATCGCCTGGATTCGGCGCGTATCGGCAGCTCCCGTGCCATCACCCAATTGATCCTGAACCTGGTGGAAGGCACGCCGATCCGCCTGTTCGACGGGGGTGAGCAGAAGCGTTGCTTCACCGACATCGCCGACGGCATCGAAGCCCTGGCGCGCATCATCGATAACGAAAACGGTGTCTGTGACGGCCAGATCATCAACATCGGCAACCCGGAAAACGAAGCCAGCATTCGCCAGTTGGGCGAAGAGCTGCTGCGTCAGTTCGAAGCCCACCCGCTGCGCCACAACTTTCCACCGTTCGCCGGTTTCCGCGACGTGGAGAGCAAGGCGTTCTACGGCACCGGTTACCAGGACGTGGCCCACCGCAAGCCAAGCATCGACAACGCCAAGCGCCTGCTGAACTGGGAGCCGACCGTGGAGATGAGCGAAACCATCGGCAACACGCTGGATTTCTTCCTGCGTGAAGCCATGCTTGAAATAGCGGATAAAAAGTAATGCAGGCAGGTCTTCGCATCGACGTCGACACCTACCGTGGCACCCGTGATGGTGTGCCGCGGCTGCTCGAGTCCCTGGACGAAGCCGGGGTCAAGGCGACGTTTTTCTTCAGCGTCGGGCCGGACAATATGGGGCGCCACTTGTGGCGCCTGATCCGCCCGCAGTTCCTGTGGAAAATGCTCCGTTCCAATGCCGCCGGCCTGTATGGCTGGGACATTTTGTTGGCCGGCACCGCCTGGCCGGGCAAACCGATTGGCCGCGACCTGGGGCATCTGATGCGCCAGGCCAAGGCCGCCGGGCATGAAGTCGGCCTGCACGCCTGGGATCACCACGGCTGGCAGGCCAATACCGGGCGCTGGAGCGACGCACAGCTGGTCGAGCAGATCCGGCGCGGCGTCGACACCCTGAGCGACATCCTTGGCGAGCGTATCGACTGTTCGGCGGCCGCCGGTTGGCGCGCCGATGAACGCGTGGTGCAAGCCAAACAAGCCTTCAATTTTCGCTACAACAGCGATTGCCGGGGCTCCAGCCTGTTTCGACCAACCCTGGCCGATGGCAGCGCGGGCACCCCACAAATTCCGGTGGACCTGCCGACCTTCGACGAAGTCGTCGGGCCGGTGGTGGCTGCCACAGACTTCAACCGTTTCATCCTGGATCGGTTCAGCGCCTCGACGCTGAACGTCTACACGATCCACGCAGAAGTAGAAGGGATTCTGATGGCCAACGATTTTCGCCAGTTGCTCGCCCAGGCAGGGCAGCGCGGCATCGATTTCAAACCCCTGGGCGAGCTGCTGCCTGCGGATGTGACCACCCTGCCCCAGCAACAGTTGGTACGTGGCGCATTGAGCGGCCGCGAGGGCTGGCTTGGAGTACAGCAGGCATGATCCGGCGCTGGGCATTGCCTCTGCTTTTGTTGGCGTTCGGGGTGGTTTACCTGTTACCGCTGGCGACCCACGGGCTGTGGATTCCCGATGAAACCCGCTACGCGCAGATCAGCCAGGAAATGCTGCTGACCGGCAAGTGGGCCGCGCCGCACTTCATGGGCATTCGCTACTTCGAAAAACCCGCCGCCGGCTACTGGATGATCGCGCTGGGCCAGGCGATCTTCGGGCAGAACCTGTTCGGAGTGCGTTTTGCCTCGGCCTTGAGCACCGGGTTGAGCATTCTGCTGGTTTATCTGGTGTCACGGCGCTTGTGGAACGACCCGCAAAAAAGCCTGGTCAGCTGCGTGCTGTACATGAGTTTCGTCAGTGTGGCGATGCTGGGTGGCTACGCCAACCTGGACCCTCAATTCACGTTCTGGGTCAACCTGACAGGCGCTGCCTTGTGGTTCTGCTTCGACAGCACTACCCGTCGTGCTCGACTGGGGGCCTGGGCCTTGTTGGGCCTGGCCTGCGGCATGGGTTTCATGACCAAAGGCTTCCTGGCGTGGCTGCTGCCGGTATTGATCGCCCTGCCCTATGCCCTCTGGCAGAAACGTTCGGTTGAACTGTTCAAGTTCGGCCCGGTGGCCGTGGCCGTGGCGATCCTGGTCAGCTTGCCCTGGGCATTGGCCGTGCACCTGCAAGAACCGGATTACTGGCACTTCTTCTTCTGGCATGAGCATATCCAGCGTTTCGCCGGTGCAGATGCCCAGCATGCCGAACCGTTCTGGTACTACCTGCCGTTGCTGATCGCCTTCACGTTGCCGTGGGTGGCCCTGTTGCCGTCCACGCTCAGGCAGGCATGGTCGGACAAGCGCCTGGCGAAAACCGCGTTCCTGCTGCTGTGGCTGCTGATGCCGCTGGCATTCTTCAGCCTGGCCAAGGGCAAGCTGCCCTCCTACATCATGCCGTGCCTGCTGCCCCTGGCATTGCTGATGGGGTCGACCCTGAGTGACAAGCTCGCTCAAGGCCGGGGCCGCGTATTGCGCATCAACGGTTGGTTGAACCTGGCGATCGGTGTGCTCGTGCTGTTGGCGCTCATCTGGTTCCAATGGAAAAAGCCGCTGTACGAACCCGGTGAGGAAACCCTGAGCCTGGTGCTGGTATTTATCGGCGTGTTCGGCTGGATCCTGGCCAACCTGCTGCAGGCGTTACGCCCGGTGAAACTGTGGGCCGCGCCGCTGATCGGCAGTGGCTTGCTGGTGGTCTTGTTGCCCGCCGCCCTGCCCCATTCGGTGGTTTATAACAAGACGCCGGACCAGTTCATCATCGATCACGCCGAAGAGCTCAAGCCCTCCATTGCGCTGTTGAGCAACGACCTGGGTGCGTCCGCAGCGCTGGCCTGGCGGCTGAAACGGCCCGACATCACCCTCTACAACACCTCTGGCGAGGTGAAATACGGGCTGGCCTACGCCGATACCGCCCAGCGCCTGGTTGACCGCAATCAAATCCAGGCCTGGATGGCGCAAACCCGCCGCAGCGGTGCGGTGGGCGTGGTGATGCGCGTCAACAGCCAGGGCGAGAAGGAAGAACTCGCACTGCTGCCTCCGGACGGCCAGCGGTATGCCCAAGGCAATATCGTGATTCTGATTTTCCCGCAGGTCGCGCCATGATCACCTTGCTTCTATTGCTCACGGCCTGCCTGCTCACCTGCATGGGCCAGGTCTCGCAGAAGTTTGCCGTGGAAAGCTGGCGTGACGTGCCCGACGCTTGGGCGCTGAAGTTGCGCTCACCCTGGTTGTGGTCGGCGCTGGTGTGCCTGGGCCTTGGCTTGCTGGTGTGGTTGCTGGTGCTGCAGCGCCTGGAAGTGGGCATTGCCTACCCGATGCTCAGCCTGAACTTTGTGTTGGTCACGCTGATGGCGCGCTTTGTGTTTGCCGAGCCCATCGATGGCCGCCACTGGCTGGGCGTGGTGCTGGTCATCGCGGGTGTCGTGCTGTTGGGGCGCCAGGTATGAGCCGGACACGCGGTTTCACCCTGGCCCTGGGCAGCGTCGGCCTGGTCAGCGCCGCCCAATTGGGCATGCGCTGGAGCATGACGCGGCTGCCGCTGCCGGATCAGTGGCCCAACGCCCTGAGCACCGGCAGCATCGACCCCAGCGCTCTTTGCGTGGTGATCCTGGCGATCATCGCCTATGCGCTGTCGATGCTCTGCTGGCTCGGCGCGCTGAAGCACCTGCCCCTGGGGCGTGCCTATTCACTGCTCAGCATCAGCTACGCGCTGGTGTACCTGCTGGCGGCCTGCCTGCCGGTCTTCAACGAACACTTTTCGCTTTCGAAAACCCTGGGGGTGGCGTTGGTCATCCTCGGTGTACTGGTCATCAACTCTCGTCGTGCTAGCACCTCAATTCCCAGGAATACCCCATGAAAATCAGTGTATTTGGTAGTGGTTACGTCGGCCTGGTACAGGCCACGGTATTAGCCGAAGTCGGTCACGATGTTATTTGCATGGACGTTGACCAGCGCAAGGTCGAGTCGCTGCAGAAGGGCCACGTGACCATCTTCGAGCCCGGCCTGGCGGCCATGGTCAAGGAAAACCTGGAAAGCGGGCGCCTGCATTTCACCTACGACGAAAAACTTGCCGTCGAGCATGGTGAAGTGTTGTTCATTGCGGTGGGCACGCCGTCGGATGAAGACGGTTCGGCCGATCTCAAATATGTGCTGTCGGTGGGTGATGCAGTCGCCCGCCATCGCGTGGCACCGGTGATCCTGGTGGAAAAATCCACGGTGCCGGTGGGTACCGGCGATACCCTGCGCGACCACATCCGCAAGAACCTGCGCGCCGCCGGCCGTGAGTTGCAATTCGATATCGTCTCCAACCCGGAGTTTCTCAAGGAAGGCTCGGCCGTGGCCGACTGCCGCCGCCCGGACCGCATCATCATCGGCTGCGAGCGCGAAGAAGTACGGGAGGTGATGCGCGAACTGTACGCGCCGTTCAACCGCAACCATGACCGCATCATCTTCATGGACCTGCGCAGCGCCGAACTGACCAAGTACGCCGCCAACTGCATGCTCGCCACCAAGATCAGCTTCATCAACCAGATTGCCGAACTGGCCGAACACCTGGGCGCCGACATCGAAGCCGTGCGCCTGGGCATTGGTGCCGACTCGCGCATCGGCTACCACTTCATTTATCCAGGTTGCGGCTACGGCGGCTCATGCTTTCCCAAGGACATGCGCGCCCTGATCCACAGCGCCAAACAGGCCAACTGCTCCAGCGACCTGCTCGAAGCCGTCGAAGCGATCAACCAGCGTCAGAAAGGCAAGCTGTTCGAGCGTATCAACGCGTTCTTCAAGGGTGACCTGCGCGGCAAGACGTTCGCCCTGTGGGGCCTGGCCTTCAAACCCAATACCGACGACATGCGCGACGCGCCGAGCCGCGTGCTCATGGAAGCGCTCTGGGAGGCCGGCGCCAACGTACGTGCATTCGACCCCGAAGCCATGCAGGAAACCCAGCGCATCTATGGCGATGACCCGCGGTTGATGCTGATGGGCACGCCGGAGTCCACCCTGGGCGGCGCCGATGCGCTGATCGTCTGCACCGAGTGGCAGCAATTCAAGGCGCCGGACTTCGACCTGATCCACCAGCGCCTGAAAACCCCGGTGATCTTTGACGGGCGCAATCTGTACGACGGCGAGCGCCTGACGCGCAAGGGCTTCAAGTATTTCCCTATCGGCCGTGGTGACTCCTGCGACTTGCCGATACCCCAGCAAAACTGGATGCCACAGGCCAAGGCAGGCTGATAAGTGAACAACGCTCACCCGCCCCTGCTCAATCCGACACTCCGTCTACAGTCACTGGGTTTGGGGCTTCTGGCACTGGTGTTATTCATCGCCGGCAACTGGCACCAGGCAATTATCGGCTTCGACTCGCGCTTCGTGGTGTTTGCCCAGGAGATGCTGCGCCATGGGCCGAGCTTTTTTCCCACCACCTACGGCCAGCCGTATGCGGACTACCTGGCCACCTCAACCCTGCTGACCTGGTTGTTGTCCCTGCCATTGGGCGAAGTCACCAGCCTCACGGCCTGGCTGCCCAGCGCTGTCGCCTCGGCGTGCATCGTGGTGCTGGTGTATCGACTCACCGCGCCGTACTCCCCGCGCTGGGGCCTGCTGAGCATCGCCATGTTGCTGCTCAGCAGCACCTTTATCAGCGAAACCCGCGCCGTCTCCCTGGACCAGATGCTGGCGGCGGTGACGCTGGCCGTGTTTTACCTGGGTTATGCCCATGATCATTTCTCGGCGGGCAAGCGCCTGCACTGGGTGTTTGCGCTGTTGATGCTCGGTTTTGCGATTCGCGGGCCGATTGGTCTGGTCATCCCTACCGGAGTGCTGTGCAGCTATTACCTGATCAACCGTCAATGGCGGCAGTTGTTCAGCTTCGGGCTGTTGGCGCTGGCGCTGCTGGCGGCGTGTATCGGCCTGTTGCTGCTGCTGGCCAAGCTCAGCGGTGGCGAAGACTTCCTGCATGAAGTGATTCGCATGCAATTTCTGGGGCGCATGGATGGCAGCGAAGGCTCCAGCGGCGTGCTGTATTACTTCACCAGTTCCCTGGGCAACTACGCACTGGCCTACCCGGTGGCGCTTCTGGTCTTGCTGGCCGTGATGAGCGGTGGCCGCCGAGCCGCGGACCCGGCGCTGAAGCTGGTGCTGTACTGCGCGGCGGCCGGTGCCTTGGTCATGCTTGGCTTGTCGGTGCCCCAGGCGAAAAAGGCGCGTTATATCCTGCCGATGCTGCCAATGGCCGCGATCATTGCTGCGTATCCGTTCCAGGTCGCTCAGGGCCGAGTGTTCAGCGGGTTGCGCGGTTTGATGCTGGTGCTGTGGACGCTGCTACCTGCGCTATTGGCGGTCGGCCTGATCGCGGCGCGACGCCGTTACCCGGAACTGCTGGCCGATCTGGGGCTGATATTCGGCCTGCTGGCGGTACTGCAGGGGCTGGCGGTGCTGGCACTGTTCAAGGCGCGACTGCGCGCGGTCGGTCCGGCTTTCGTTGCGGTGGCGGCGGTCTGGACGACTTACATCTCAGTGGTCGAACCCCTGGAGCGCAGCCTTTACGACACCCGCACGTTCACGCTGGCGGCCAAGGAGCAGATCCTGCAACAACCGGCACCGCTGGTGTTGCATGCATTGGGCAAAGACGCAAAAGCCATCAAGTTCATGGTCAACTTCAATTGCGACAAGGTCCCGCTGTTTACCCAATTGCCCGTTGAACTCCAGCCTATTCAGGCGCCGGCCTGGCTGGTGATGAGCCAGGAGGACTTCCAGAACCTGACTGACCCGCGCTTGCGTTCCCTCACGCCGACGCTCACTGGGGCATTCGATAAGACGCCTTATGTGCTGCTCCATCTGGAAAAAAACGCCTCTCCTTGAGCATGTTTCCAACGAGCTCGTAAGACATAACGCCCACTTATAAAACAGTGGGCGTTTTTCATCAGAATCACCGAGAAAACACCTACAGAGCTTTGCGTAAGAGCCGGGGCACTTTGCCTTCCGACGCCTGGAACCCGACTGTAGACTCGCTTGCCAAGTGCACTAATTATTTACCACTTGCTTCAGGCGCTGTCTGGCACAGCGCGGGTAGCGAACCTGCATCACAACAAGGAGTCAATGCCGTGCGAGAGGATAGGCTGGCTGTAGCGGCGCCGAGGCTGGATCGGCTGATGGGGTTACGCGACGCGCTGGTGGCGCTGAAGGGCCCGCTGGCTGACGAGCCAGGTATGCAGGAGAACCTGCACAAACGCTTGTTCAACGAAGAACTCGATAGCCTTGTGCTGGGCAAAATCAGCACCCCCTCTCCGTTGGGTGCCGCTCGAACACCGTTCGGCGAAGCCTCTTGAATACATAATTTTTGCATTCAACCCTCATTAATATGCATTGGCGTCGCTGCAACCCAGTTGGCACACTGCACGCGTTCCTCCCCCAATAACGTTGGAACGTTCAAGGCTTTCCAGGGAAACCAGGCAGGCCTTTTTTTCGCCCCCCGTTTCAGGACCTTTTTCAATGCTCGCTCGCTGGTTACCTGCCGCCATCAATACCCGTCCCGCTGAATGGAGCCGCGCCGCCATCGGCATGGCGTTGGGCGCCCTGTTCAGTGTGTGGGTGTGTGGTCAGGTGTTTGGCATGGAAGTCGCCCTGCATCTGCTGGGCCCACTGGGAGCGTCGGCGGTGCTGCTGTTCGCCGTGTCGTCGGGGGCATTGGCGCAACCCTGGTCGATCATGGGCAGTTACCTGTGTGCGGCCGTGGTGGCGCTGCTCGTGGCACGCGTGTTGGGACGCACCCTGGGCAGCGCTTGCCTGGCGGCGGGCATGACCGTTGTGCTGATCTGCTGGCTGCGTTGCCTGCACCCGCCGGCCGGTGGCCTGGCGATGACGCTGGTATTGGCCGACCCGGCCTCCATCGCCCTCGGCTGGCACGAGCTGGCACCGGTCATGCTCGGGGCCGGTGCGCTGCTGACGTGCGCGCTGGCCTACAATAACGCCACCCGCACGCGTTACCCCAAGGCGCCTGCCGCACCGCTGCCGGTGGTGATCGGCAGTACGCCAGCGACCGACCCGGCCATCACGGCGGCCGACCTCAAGCTGGCGCTGGCCGATATGGAGCAGTTCTTCGACGTCGAGCCCACGGCGCTGGAGGAATTGATCCATACCGCCGAAGGCCACGCGCGACGCCGCAGCATCGGCGAGGTCCTGGCCGGCCGCGTGGTTTGACGCGCTCTGCATAAATGCAACAACGACCTGCATGATTCCGGGTTGTACGCGGCAAATTTGCGCTGGTACGATCAGGCGATGGTTCGCCCCCGAACATCTTGATAAAGAACAATAAAAGCAGGGAGTTAGTGATGACTGCTCAGGTGTCCCCCGAAGCAAGCCACACCGATATTCAGCAGCAGGAAATACTGAGTGAGGTGCGTAACCATATCGGTTACCTCACCCTCAACCGCCCCGCCGGTTTGAATGCCATCACCCTGGACATGGTGCGGCTGATGACAACGCGGCTACAGGCCTGGGCCGATGACCCGAGGGTCTACGCCGTTGTGCTGCGCGGCTCCGGCGACAAGGCCTTCTGTGCCGGCGGCGATATCCGTTCCCTTTACGACAGCTTCAAGGCTGGCGACACCTTGCATGAAGACTTCTTCGTGGAGGAATACGCACTTGACCTCATCCTCCACCACTACCCAAAACCCGTACTGGCATTGATGGACGGCTTCGTGCTCGGCGGCGGCATGGGCCTGGTGCAAGGCGCCGACCTGCGCGTGGTGACCGAGCGCAGTCGCCTGGCCATGCCGGAAGTGGCCATCGGGTATTTCCCGGATGTGGGTGGCAGCTACTTCCTGCCGCGCATCCCCGGGGAGCTGGGGATCTACCTGGGCGTTACCGGCGTGCAGATCCGTGCGGCGGACGCCCTGTACTGCGGCCTGGCGGATTGGTACCTGGACATCGCCCGACTGACCGAGCTTGCGCAAAGGCTCGATAGCCTGCAATGGCGCGATTCTCCCCTCAAGGACCTGCAAGGCGTGCTCGCCCAACTGGCCGTGCAGCAATTGCCTGATCCGCCGCTGGCGGCCTTGCGCCCGGCGATCGACCATTTCTTCGCCCTGCCGGACGTGCCAAGCATTGTCGAGCAACTGCAGCAAGTCACCGTCGCCGACAGCCACGACTGGGGCCGGGCCACCGCCGACCTGATGCAGACCCGCTCGCCCCTGGCCATGGCTGTCACCCTGCAGATGTTGCGCCGTGGGCGCCACCTGCCGCTGGAACAGTGCTTTGCCCTGGAGCTGCACCTGGACCGCCAGTGGTTCGCCCGTGGCGACCTGATCGAAGGGGTCCGCGCCTTGATCATCGATAAGGACAAAAAACCGCAGTGGAATCCGCCAACGGTGCATGCGCTGGACGCCAGCCATGTCGATAGCTTCTTCCGTGACTTCGCGCAGATTGAGAAATAAGCCATGCAAGATCTTGAATACACAGAAGAACAAGTGATGATCCGCGACATGGCGCGTGATTTTGCCCGTGGTGAAATCGCACCCCATGCCCAGGCCTGGGAAAAGGCCGGCTGGATCGACGATGCGCTGGTGGCCAAGATGGGCGAGTTGGGCCTGCTCGGTATGGTGGTCCCGGAAGAATGGGGCGGCACTTACGTGGATTACGTCGCCTATGCCCTGGCCGTGGAGGAAATCTCTGCGGGTGATGGTGCTACTGGCGCGTTGATGAGTATCCATAATTCAGTGGGTTGCGGCCCGGTCCTCAACTACGGCACAGACGCACAGAAGCACACCTGGCTGGCCGCTCTCGCCAGTGGCCAGGCCATCGGCTGCTTCTGCCTGACCGAGCCCCAGGCCGGCTCCGAAGCCCACAACCTGCGCACCCGCGCCGAACTGCGCGACGGCCAGTGGGTGATCAATGGTGCCAAGCAGTTCGTCAGCAACGGCAAGCGCGCCCAATTGGCCATTGTGTTTGCCGTGACCGACCCGGAGCTGGGCAAGAAAGGCATTTCGGCGTTCCTGGTGCCCACTGACACCCCGGGATTCGTGGTCGACCGCACTGAACACAAGATGGGCATTCGGGCGTCGGACACCTGCGCCGTCACCTTCAATCAATGCGCGGTGCCCGAAGCCAACCTGCTCGGCGAGCGCGGCAAAGGCCTGGCCATTGCCCTGTCCAACCTGGAGGGTGGCCGTATCGGCATCGCCGCCCAGGCCCTGGGCATCGCGCGGGCCGCCTTTGAAGCGGCCCTGGCCTATGCCCGGGATAGGGTGCAGTTCGACAAAGCGATCATCGAACACCAGAGCGTGGCCAACCTGCTGGCCGATATGCAAACCCAACTGAACGCGGCTCGCCTGTTGATCCTGCACGCCGCACGCCTGCGCAGCGCCGGCAAGCCATGCCTGTCCGAAGCGTCCCAGGCCAAGCTGTTCGCCTCGGAAATGGCCGAAAAGGTCTGCTCCAAGGCGATGCAGATTCATGGCGGGTATGGGTATCTGGAAGACTACCCGGTGGAACGCTACTACCGGGATGCGCGGATCACGCAGATTTACGAAGGCACCAGCGAGATTCAACGCATGGTCATTGCCAGGGAACTGAAGCACTACCCACTCTGACTGACACACCGCGGGCAAAACTGTGGGAGAGGGCTTGCCCCCGATGGCGGCGGATCAGTCATATCTTGGTTGACTGTCACACCGCAATCGGGGGCAAGCCCCCTCCCACATTGGATCTGCTGTGTTGTTGAAGTCTGGATTACCTGCATTGAATATCGGCGCCTGGCCGATCATGCAGAGCTACCCGCTCTGACTGACATACAGGGGGCAAACTGTGGGAGGGGGCAAGCCCCCTCCCACATTTGGATCTCCATGGAATGTGAGAATCTCGTTATTTGTCCTTGAACGCGGGCGTACGTTTGGCCACGAACGCCGCCATCCCTTCTTTCTGGTCCTGGGTCGCAAACGCTGCATGGAATACGCGCCGCTCGAAACGTACGCCTTCGGACAGGCTCACTTCAAATGCGCGGTTTACGCTTTCCTTGACCATCATGCTGATCGGCACCGATTTGCCGGCGATCAGGGTGGCGACTTTCAAGGCTTCGTCCAGCAGTTCGTCGGCGGGCACGATGCGTGCGACGATGCCGCAGCGTTCTGCTTCCACCGCGTCGATAAAACGCCCGGTCAGGCACATTTCCATGGCCTTGGCCTTGCCCACCGCCCGCGTAAGGCGCTGGGTGCCGCCCATGCCAGGCAGTACGCCAAGGTTGATCTCCGGCTGGCCGAATTTGGCGCCGTCACCGGCCAGAATAAAGTCGCACATCAGGGCCAGTTCGCAGCCGCCACCCAGGGCAAAACCGTTCACGGCGGCAATGATCGGCTTGCGGCGGTTGGCCACGCGGTCGCTGTCGCTGAACAGGTCGTCCAGGTAGATCTGCGGGTAGGTCAGCTCGGCCATTTCCTTGATGTCGGCGCCGGCGGCGAAGGCTTTCTTCGAACCGGTCAGCACGATGCAGCCAATCTGCGGGTCGGCTTCCAGGCCATCCAGCGCCTGGTTCAGCTCACTGACCAACTGGGCGTTCAAGGCATTCAGCGCCTGCGGACGGTTGAGGGTGATCAGCCCGACGCGGCCCTGGACGTCGAGCAAAATGGTTTCGTAACTCATGTATCGGCTCCTTAAAGATTGCGTGAGATGACCATACGCTGGATATCGCTGGTGCCTTCGTAAATCTGGCAGACCCGCACATCGCGATAGATCCGCTCCAGGGGGAAGTCGCTCAGATAACCGTAACCGCCCAGGGTTTGCAAGGCGGCCGAGCAGACTTTCTCGGCCATTTCGGACGCGAACAGCTTGGCCATGGACGCCTCGACCAACGCCGGCTTGCCGCTGTCGCGCAGGGCTGCCGCGTAGTGCACCATCTGCCGGGCAACGGCAATCTGCGTGGCCATGTCCGCCAGGCGAAAGGCGACGGCCTGATGTTCGATCAGGGCCTTGCCGAAGCTTTCACGCTCACAGGCGTAATCACGGGCCGCTTCAAACGCCGCACGGGCCATGCCCACCGATTGCGCGGCAATGCCTACGCGCCCGCCCTCAAGGTTGGCCAGGGCGATCCGGTAGCCCTCGCCCTCCTCGCCCAGGCGGTTGGCGAGCGGCACCTTAAGGTCTTCAAACAGGATCTGGCAGGTATCCGAGGCGTGCTGCCCCAGCTTGTCCTCGACCCGCGCGACGCTGTAGCCCGGCGAATCGGTGGGCACGATAAACGCACTGATGCCACGCTTGCCCGCCGCCGGATCGGTGACCGCAAACACAATCACCACGCCGGCGTTCTGCCCCGAGGTGATGAATTGTTTGCAGCCGTTGAGCACGTAATGATCACCCTCAAGGCGTGCGCGGGTTTTAAGACTGCTGGCGTCGGAGCCGGCCTGGGGTTCGGTCAACGCAAAAGCGCCAAGCATCGCTCCGCTGGCCAGGGGCTTGAGGAACTGTTCTTTCTGCTGGTCATTGCCGAACTTGAGGATCGGCACGCAGCCCACCGAGTTGTGCACGCTCATGATGGTCGAGCAGGCGCCATCGCCGGCGGCAATTTCTTCCAGGGCCATGGCGTAGGCCAGGTAACCGGTGTCGCAGCCACCCCAGTGTTCCGGCACCAGCATGCCGAAAAAGCCCAGTTCGGCCATCTCAGCGATGGCCTCCCGGGGAAAGCGATGGTCGCGGTCCCATTCGGCGGCGAACGGTTTCAAGCGTTCCTGGGCAAATTGCCGGGCCGCGTCGCTGATTTGCAGTTGTTCGTCATTAGGCAGCATGGTCAGTCCTTAATACAGGCATTCAACGGCCATGGCCGTGGCTTCACCGCCGCCGATGCAGATCGCCGCAACGCCGCGCTTGAGGCCTTTCTGGCGCAGGGCCGAGAGCAGCGTCACCAGGATGCGCGCGCCCGAGGCACCGATCGGATGGCCCAGGGCACAGGCGCCGCCGTGCACGTTGACCTTGTCGTGGGGAATTTCCAGTTTGCTCATGGTGACCAGGCTGACCACCGCGAACGCTTCGTTGATCTCGAACAGGTCGACATCCTCCAGGCTCCAGCCGGTTTTGCCCATCAACTTACGGATCGCCCCAACAGGCGCCACCGGAAACAGCCCCGGCTCATCGGCAAACGCCGCATGCCCATGAATCACCGCCAGGGGCTTGAGGCCGCGCTTGCTTGCCTCGGATTCGCGCATCAGCAACAGCGCCGCCGCGCCATCGGAGATCGAGCTGGAGTTGGCTGCGGTGACCGTGCCGCCTTCGCGGAACGCTGGCTTCAGGCTGGCGATCTTGTCCAGCCTGGCCTTGGGCGGCTGTTCGTCATGCAGGATGGTTTTCTGCTCTTTGCCGACAGTGACCTGCACCGGGACGATTTCAGCGGCAAAACTGCCGTGGGTGATGGCTTCCTGCGCACGCGTCAGGGAGGCAATCGCAAAGGCGTCCTGGGCTTGGCGGGTAAACCCGTTGTGCTCGGCGCAGTCTTCGGCAAAGGTGCCCATCAGGCGGCCCTTGTCGTAGGCGTCTTCCAGGCCGTCGAGGAACATGTGGTCGAGGACCTTGCCGTGCCCCATGCGATAGCCGCTGCGGGCGCGGTCGAGCAGGTACGGCGCGTTGGACATGCTCTCCATGCCGCCGGCGATCACCACGTCGACACTGCCGGCGCGCAAGGCATCGTGAGCCATAATCGTCGCTTGCATGCCCGAGCCGCACATCTTGTTGAGCGTGGTGCAACGGGTGGATTTGTCCAGCCCGGCGCCCAGCGCTGCCTGGCGTGCCGGCGCCTGGCCGAGGCCTGCGGGCAGTACACAACCAAACAACACTTCGTCGACGGCGTCGGTGGCGATACCGGCGCGCTCGACCGCCGCACGAATCGCGGCGGCACCCAGTTGCGGTGCGGTCAAGCCCTTGAGGTCGCCCTGGAACCCGCCCATGGGCGTGCGCACGGCGCTGACAATAACGATAGGGTCATTCATGAAGATGCCTCCTTACCTGGCTGCCATGCGCAAGGCGCCGTCGAGACGGATCACCTCGCCATTGAGCATGCTGTTTTCAATGATATGCCGCACCAGGGCCGCATATTCGACGGGTTTGCCCAGGCGTGGCGGGAACGGCACGCCGGCGGCCAGGGCCTCGCGTACCTGCGGGGTCATGCCGGCCATCATCGGGGTTTCGAAGATGCCGGGGGCGATGGTCATCACGCGGATACCAAAACGTGCCAGTTCGCGCGCGGCCGGCAAGGTGAGGCTGGCAATCGCGCCCTTGGAGGCGGCATACGCGGCCTGGCCGATCTGCCCGTCGAACGCCGCCACCGAGGCGGTATTGATGATGACACCGCGTTCGCCATCGGCATCCGCGTCGGTTTCAGCGATGGCCGCAGCGGCCAGGCGCAACAGGTTGAAGCTGCCGATCAGGTTGACGTTGACCACCTGGGCAAAACTGGCCAGGGCGTGCGGGCCGTCCTTGCCGAGAATCTTCTCGCCACGCACCACACCGGCGCAGTTGACCAGCCCGTGCAAACCACCAAAGGCGGCAACCGTGGCGTGTACGGCGGCTTCGGCCGCCGCTTCCTGGCTGATGTCCGCCACGGCGCTGCGGGCGTTGTCGCCAAGCTGGCCGGCCTTGGCGGCAACGGCGTCGGCGTTGAGGTCCACCAGCATGACCTTGGCGCCCGCCGCGATCAGCATGTCAGCCGTGGCCGCGCCGAGACCGGAAGCGCCGCCGCTGACCAGGAATACCTTGTTTTCAATCTGCATCACTGTTTCCTTTTGAAAGGGTCACGCCACGGCCGCCTGGGCCTTGGCGATTTCCTGATTACGCAAGATGAAGCGTTGCAGTTTGCCGCTGGGGGTCTTGGGCAAGTCGCTGACGAATTCGATTTCCCGCGGATACGCATGGGCCGCCAGGCGTTGACGCACGTGCAGACGCAATTCTTCGGCCAGCTCCGGGGTGGCGCGGTATTGCTCGTTGATCACCACAAAGGCTTTCACCAGTTCGGTGCGCTCCGGACAGGGTTTGCCGACCACGGCGGCTTCGATCACGGCCGGGTGTTCGACCAGCGCGCTTTCCACGTCGAACGGCCCCACGCGGTAGCCGGAGGTGGTAATCACGTCGTCACTGCGCCCGACAAAACTGATGCTGCCGTCCGGGTTGAGCTCCACGGTATCGCCACTGAGGTAATACTTGCCGACAAAGGCTTTGGTTTTCACCCCGTCGTAGCCTGCGAACCAGCACATCGGCGATTGCTCGCGGTCGATGGCGAGAATGCCGGGCTGGCCGGCAGGCAATTCCTGGTGGTTGTCATCCAGTACCACGATGCGATGCCCGGGCGAAGCGAACCCCGCCGCGCCGACATGCACCGGATGCGCCAGGCCGTGGTGATTGCACAGCACCATGCCCAGCTCGGTTTGTCCGTAGTGGTCGTGAATGGTCACGCCGAGGTTGTCGGCGAACCAGCGAATCACCTCGGGGTTCAAGGGCTCGCCGGCGCTGCTGACGATGCGCAACCGGCCCTTGATCGAACGGGCGAACTGCTCGCCGCCGGCAATCAATAGGCGATACGCGGTGGGCGAACCGGTCAAGTTGGTGATGCCGTACTTGTTGATGACCCGGCAGGTGCTTTCCAGGGTGAA
The DNA here is from genome assembly GCF_900004785.1 of Pseudomonas sp. 28 E 9. Lineage (NCBI taxonomy): Bacteria > Pseudomonadati > Pseudomonadota > Gammaproteobacteria > Pseudomonadales > Pseudomonadaceae > Pseudomonas > Pseudomonas sp. 28 E 9. The sequence goes on from NZ_CVTK01000040.1 coordinate 304,981, forward strand.
GGGGCCATCGTAGAAGGTAATCGGATGCCCCATGGACAGCGGCCCGGTCACACCAAAATAGATGCCGTAGGCCCAGCCCGGATCGGCCACGTTCCAGAATGCGTCTTCGGGGCGCAGGTCCACCGCGTCGCGGGTATAGGCCTGGAATGCGACAATCGCCTTGAGCGGTACCGACAGGGCTTTGGACGGCCCGGTGGTGCCTGAGGTGAACATCAGCAAAAAGGGCTCGTCCGCCCCCAGCAGTACGGGCTCGCAGGTATTGGAATATTGGGGCAGTTCGGCCCAGAAGCTGAAATCGCCGCGCACCAGGCCTTCGCCTTTGGCCCCGGTGACCGTCACGATGGTCGGGCAGCCCTCCACGTCCGCGAGCTTGGGCCGATTCACCGCATCGGTGACCACCAGGGCGGCGCCGGAACTGTTCAGGCGGTGCTCGATGGCCTTGGGCCCGAATGCGGTGAACAAGGGTTGATAGACCGCGCCGATGCGCCAGGTGGCCAGGACCACCACCAGCAGTTCGGCCGTGCGCGGCAACAAGCCGGCGACTTTGTCACCGCGCTTGATGCCCTGCCCCAGCAGGAAATTGGCAAAGCGTGCGGCCTGGTCCTGCAAGTCGGTAAAGGTGACCGTGGCGCTGCGCCCTTCCTTGCCCTCCCAGAACAGCGCAATACGCCCGGGCAGTGCGTGACGGTCACAGCACTCCACACAGGCGTTGAGGGCCTGCAGGTTGCCGGCCAGCGTCATGTCGACGGTGTGCTGGTAATCGAATTCGGTGATGGCGGCCAGGTAATCACGCATCGCTTCGGTTCCTTGTGTGTTTTTGTTTTAAGGACACTTTTTCAACCAGGTCAATCGCCTGCAAATAGTCGCTCCGCAGCGTTGCGCCCAGCAATGGTCAAAGCCGCCAACTTGGCTGACTGGTTTGGCCAATCCGGTTTGACACTCGCCCTGCACTGGCCGAAGCTTGCGACTTTGTACCCGTACCCTGCCTTCGGACGCCTGCATGTCAAAGTCACGCCGTTACTCCATCATCGGCCTGTGCGCCCTGTTGTCGATTGTGTTGATCACCTGGTTTTTCTCGCGCACAACGCCTGTGGCCGCGCCCCCGGCGATTGCCCAGGGTTATTCCAAGGCCTTGAAGCAGGCGCGCAATGGCGAGCCGGGGGCGGCGCGGGTGTTGTATCAACAGCTGGGGCGGCCGGACCTGTCACCTGAACGGCGCGCCGCGCTGCATGCCGAGCTCCCCAACTACCCCAGCCCCCAAGCGCTGAAGCTGGCGGATAAAGACCTGGCTGATGCCTCGCCCGTGGTGCGTGAAGCGGCGATCCACAGCATTGTCGGCCTGGTGCCGAGCGGCCAGCGCACCTTGCTGCTCGGGCCGGTGCTGGAGGACCCCGAACAGCACGTGCGCTTTGCCGCCGCCAACGCCCTGCTCGGCCTGTCGCCGGATACGTTGGGCCTGTATTTCGGCCCGCTGCAGCAAGTGCTCGACGAATTCGCCAAAACCCTCAAGGCCCAGCCCGAGACCGCCGAAGGCTGGATTCAATTGGCGCGTCTGTATATCCACAGCGCCCTGCTGGCGGATGCGCAACATGCGCTGCAGCAGGCCATGCGTTTGCAACCGGACAACCTGCAAGCGGTGGTGGCGCAGATCGAGTTGCTGGATAAACAGGGCAAGACCGACGAATCGCGCCAGCTGCTGGCGCAGCAATTGGCGGCACACCCGGAGTCGGCCTACCTGCAACACGCCCTGGGTATGTGGCTGCTGCACCATGGCGAGCGCCCCTATGCCCTGCTCGGCCTGTCCAAGGCGGTAGAGCTTGAGCCGGCCAATCAGGATTACCGCTTCGACCTGGCCACCACGTTGCACGACCAGGACGAGCTTGAGGCGGCCCAGCGGCAGTTGGAAGACATCGTCCAGCGCCACCCGGCCAATCGAAAAGCGCGTGTGTTGCTGGTCAATTACTGGAAAGAAAGCGGCCAATTGCAGAACGTCCAGGTGCTGCTGGCGCAGCTGGAGCAGCAGAATCCGGATGACCCGGCGCTGCAACAGGGGCTGTGAGCGCCCTGCAAGAACCTGCGCAAGTCGCCAGGTTTCTCACAAATAATCCAAAACGTTGAACCGCCACAAGCCGATAGGGTCAAGTGAATATGACGCGTCCAACGGCGCGCACCCAATTCGTACGTGACCTGAGGGCACTTCTTGTCTACATCAAATTCGCTCTTAAGTGAAAAGGCAGCCACCGGCATCGAAGGTCTTGATGACATTCTTTCCGGGGGCCTCTCACGCAGCCATTTGTTCTTGCTGGAAGGCGAGCCTGGCACGGGCAAAACCACGGTCGCCCTGCACTTTTTGCAGGCCGGCGCGAAAAACGGTGAAAAGTCGCTGTATATCACCTTGTCCGAAACCGAACGTGAGCTGCGCCAAGGTGCCAAGTCTCATGGCTGGGACCTGGACGACAACATTCATATCTTCGAGTTGACCCCGCCGGAAAGCCTGCTCAACGCCGAGCATCAGCAAAGTCTGCTGTACTCCTCCGATCTGGAACTGGGCGAAGCCACGCGGCAGATTTTCGAAGTGGTCGAACGCGTCAAGCCCACCCGCGTGGTGGTCGACAGCCTGTCGGAGATCCGCCTGCTGGCGCAAAGCTCCCTGCGCTATCGCCGGCAGATTCTGGCGATCAAGCACTACTTCGTGCGCTATGACGCCACGGTGCTGCTGCTCGACGACCTGACTACGGAATCCCTCGACAAAACCGTGCACAGCGTGGCCCATGGCGTGATTCGCCTGGAAGAACTGACGCCCAGCTACGGTGCTGAACGTCGCCGTGTGCGGGTGGTGAAGTACCGGGGACAGAAGTACCGTGGCGGCTTTCACGACTTCACAATCATGGGTGACGGTGTGCACGTGTTCCCGCGCCTGGTGGCGGCCGAACATCGCGGCGGCTACACGCGCCAGACCATGAGCAGCGGTATCGCCGAACTCGATGCATTGATGGGCGGCGGCGTCGAGACCGGCTCCAGCAGCCTGATTCTCGGCCCGGCCGGCACCGGCAAATCCCTGATCTCCATGGTCTTCGCCGCCGCTGCGGTGGCGCGAGGGGAAAAAGCCGCGCTGTTCATCTTTGACGAAGAGATGGGCCTGCTGTTTGAGCGCATGAAGAATATGGGCATCGACCTGGCGGCGCTGCAGGCCACCGGCAACCTGCTGATCGAACAGGTCGACGCGGCCGAGCTGTCGCCTGGTGAATTCTCACACCGTGTACGCCGCTGCGTGGACGAAGGCGGCATCAAAACCGTGGTGATCGACAGTATCAACGGTTACCAGGCGGCGATGCCGGAAGAGAACGCACTGATCCTGCATATGCACGAACTTCTGCTGTACCTCAACCGGCGTGGCGCTGCGACCTTCATGACCGTCGCCCAGCATGGCCTGGTCGGCGATATGCAGACCCCGGTAGACATCACCTACCTGGCCGATACCGTGATCCTGCTGCGTTATTTCGAAGCGCTGGGCAAGGTGCGCCGGGCCATTTCCATCATCAAGAAACGCACCGGTACCCACGAATCGACGATTCGCGAATACCGCATCAGCAGCAATGGCATGACGGTCGGCGAACCGCTGGATAACTTCCAGGGCGTGCTGCGCGGCATTCCGATCTACATGGGCGCCGGCTCGCCTCTGCTCAAGGAAGAGGGAGTGTGACGTCCCTGTCCCCGGTGTTTGAACGCGCCATTATCCTCGCGCCTTTGGGCCGCGACAGCTCGTTGGCGCTGATGATGCTCAATGAAGCCGGCTACCAGGGTATGGTCGTCGGCAATCTCATCGATTTGTGCGAAGCGCTGAACGAAGGTGCCGGCCTGCTCATTGTGGCGGCTGAAGCCTTGCGTGGCGTGGACCTGGAACCCCTGCTGGAGTACCTGCACCAGCAACCTGCCTGGTCCGACCTGCCGATCGTGCTGATGACCCATCACGGCGGCAGCGAGCAAAACGGCTCGTCGCACCTGAGTGGGTTGCTGGGCAATGTCACCTTCCTTGAACGCCCGTTCCATCCTGTGACTCTGATCAGCCTGGTCAGTACGGCCTTGCGCGGGCGGCGGCGGCAATACGAAGCACGGGACCGCCTGCTCGACCTGAGTGCCAGTGAGTTGCGCCTGCAACGCACCCTGGAGTCCCTCGAGCAGCAGGTGGAAGAGCGTACCGCGCAACTGCGCAGCAATGAAGAAGCCTTGCGCCAGTCGCAGAAAATGGAGGCCGTCGGCCAATTGACCGGCGGCATCGCCCATGACTTCAACAACATGCTGACCGGCATCATCGGCAGCCTGGAGTTGCTGCGAAGGCGTGTAGCGCGGGGCAAGCTGGATGATCTGGACGGCCTGATCGACCTGGGTGTCACCTCGGCCAACCGTGCCGCCGGCCTCACCCACCGCCTGCTGGCGTTCTCGCGCAGGCAGTCGCTGGACCCGAAACCCGTGGAGATCAATCAGCTGGTCAGCTCCATGGGCGAATTGCTGCAACGCAGCATCAATGAAAGCATCTCCCTGCAAATGCGCCTCAGCGACAGCCTGTGGACGGCCGAGGCCGACCCCAATCAACTGGAAAGCGCCCTGCTCAACCTGGTGATCAATGCACGTGACGCCATGCCCGGCGGCGGCATCCTTACCGTTGAAACCACCAACCGCCACCTCGACAGCGTATTCACCGCTGCCTATGGCACCTTGAGCCCTGGCGATTACGTGGAGTTGAGTGTCAGTGACAACGGTTGCGGCATTCCGGAAAGCGTCATGGGCCGGGTGTTCGACCCGTTCTTTACCACCAAGCCCATCGGCCAGGGCACCGGCCTCGGGCTGTCGATGATCTACGGGTTTGCCCGTCAATCCCGTGGGCACGTCACCCTGCACAGCGAAGTCGGTACAGGCACTACCGTCAGCCTGTTCCTGCCGCGCTTTGTGGGAGAGGTCGTCGCTGACGCCGTGGTTAACCCGGCCATGCTGCCCTTCGCCAATGACGGTGAAACGGTGCTGATCGTTGAAGATGACCCGGCTGTCCGGGTGCTGGTCAGCGCCGTACTGAAAGAGTTGGGCTATGCCTTTGTCGAAGCCGGTGACGCCACCACTGCGGTGCCGATCATCGAGTCGGAGCAGCGTATCGACCTGCTGATCAGTGATGTCGGGCTGCCCGGCATGAATGGCCGGCAGCTGGCGGAAATTGGTCGGCAGATCCGCCCTGATCTCAAGGTGCTGTTCATCACCGGTTATGCGGAGCATGCAGCCGTACGTGGGGGGTTCCTGGACCCGGGAATGCAGTTGATTACCAAGCCCTTTACCTTCGATTTGCTGACCGCCAAGGTGCGAGAGATGATTCGGGCGTGACGGCCTGAACCTGCTGCGGTGCAAGGTCGCCTGCTTCGTACGATTTACTTACGCAAAGTTGAGGCAAAATTGGAATCGAGCTGACGTTCAGGACACCAAGAGACTACGCCTGCCCTGCAGAAAAGGCCTGGCTATTCTCTGGATTCCGAGCGAGGCCCTTGATGACGCTGACTGTAGATCGTACTAATCCGAACGTCGTCTCCCCGTCTTTAAACGAAAACCAACCCGTTGTTACACCACTCTCCTCCCAGAGAACGCCGAGCGACCAATCGGCGCAAACCCGAGGCGACGCTGAGCTTGCTCTCCTGTACGCCGACGGTTTAGTGCGAGGTGCGCAGCCAGGTCAGCCATATCCAGGGCCCAGTATGATTGGGCCAATACCGCTGCAGTCGACATATGGCCAATATCGTCAACAGCTCAAGGCGCTTCTTGATGGCCCGGACTTTACGAGCTGGGCGAAAGCGCAAAATGTCGATTTGTCCAAGCCCTTCAAGCTATTGCCACCGAGAGGAGGCAAACCTGGCTACGCGGTCCTGAGTGTCAAGTCTGTACCGACCGCCTCCGGCGGAATCGCAGGCACTGCGCGCAGGCTGCTGGCGCTGGAGTCTTCGCTGAAATATTTCGGGGAATCCACGCTAACACATGTACATACGCTGCCTCTGTCTTGGCCGCTCATCATGCAAGCTACCGAGCAGCTGGCGAATGGCGCTTTTTACGTCAACGTGGATAACGGACACTCAGCCGACTTATCTGCAGTGGCCAGCTTCTACGGAGAAACCGTTCCTGCCACCCGGGAGAGCGCCGCCGAGCGTGCTGACCAGCTAAGGCAAAGTAATGCCTTCGGCGAGGCGGTACACCGTCGACTCAACGCTGACGACGTCTTGGAGAGTCAGAAACAAGCGGCGGATATCAATAATCTGTACGTGTTTCGTAATGCACCTGATGGAAAGTTCCTGGAAAACTTCGAGGATGACCACGCACGCGCGGAGCGCGACACCCGGTTACCGAAGTCCCACATCAATTACCGTAATCCGACGCAGCACAAAGAGCGTATCAAGAGGCTCTTGGCGCGAAGCCTCCGGGAAACCATGATGCCGATCGATTACAAGTCTTCCTATCGGCAGGAAAATGGCTTGGAGACTGGCGAAAAAGTCAGTCTGATGCGTTTTATTGCAGACAACGGCTGGCCAGTGCCTGCCAGCCTCAAAGAATTCAAGGATCTTGGGATCAACGTGACCGCTGCGGTGCCAGCCACCCCGTCACACGGTAATTTCAGCGGCGCACTGTCCTGGCCGGTTCCGTTAAGCCAACAGGATCAGGCAAAGCTTTATTTCCATCCTCTACAGATATTGCCAGGGGTCGAGGAACATGGGCTTTTCAACGTACTGACGCGTAACCAGACCTGGGATAAAACGACACTGTCGCAGCCTCGCCGGATCCTTGAAGGCATCCTATCGTCACGCTTGGGCAAGGCGATCGGCGAGCAATTGCAACGGGAATTCGGGGCGCTCACGACGCCCGACTCAAGCGCCGACTGGTTGTTCGCCGCGCTTCACGCTTCGCTCGACGAAGCGTCCATCGTGAACGGGACAGGCACGCGCAATACGGTGGCAGGCTTGCAATTGGATAAACCGGTGTACTACGGCGTGCCGATTTGCGAAATGGCCGGGAAGTTAGCTGCGCACCTGCAGGCTCAGGGCAAAGCAAGCGGTGAATGCGCGCGAGCCGCAGCGCATTGTCTGTTGTCACGGCGGGCGCCGGCTTATCTGGTTAACGATATCCCTGCCCGCGTCACGTCCAGCTGCCACTCCTGGGTCAGTCTTCAGGTCGCTGTAGCGCGGTTGGAATTCAAGGCTCCCGGCTCGACTGCCTTGATGAGCTACGGCCAGGTGATGAGCCTGGCGACCTCGCCCCCCAACAGCCTGGAAGAGCAGGCCATCGAATATCGAGCTCAAACCAATGCGCTGAAAGACTGGGGCGTCGCCCGAGGCCTGATTCCTGTAAATCCCCAGGACCAATACACCACAGCCCAGATGGACGCAGTGCGCTTGGCGTTTGCCGAGATGATGAAAGAGATAGGCAGTGCATCGACAACCTTGGCCGCCCCTATGCCTTTACGACATGAGATGGCCAAGGAGAATTTGCGCCAGGAGTATGGCGACAATATTGACTACGAACTTGAATGTTTCTATTCCACCAAAGATGACAAGGGGTTTCACTCGCTGATAGATCTTTACCTGAGACGCGGCACCGGTGGGGATCTTGTCGCAGGTTGGTCGTCAAAGGATGCGCGACTGCCCACGAGCCTGATACACCGCGCCAATGACTTGCCGCCGATCAACCTTATGTTCGATCAGGTATTCGACGATTACGCAAAAGATATGGACAAGGCCACTGCTGTACAAGTGAAGCACCTCATTGCCACACTGCCGCTTAAAGATCGAAAAATCATTGAGGTTGGCAAACTCGCTATATTCAAGGACATCGAGATCACCATTGGCAATTATGGCAGCGTCACGAAAGTGCAATTACCTGGCAAGCAAGCAGTAATGTTACGCGTCGTGTGCAACGGGCAGCGATATACCTACGAAGTTGACCTTGCGCAAAACAGGATCACGCAGCGGCAAGATCTGAACGACGCAACGCCAGGGCTCAAGAGGGACCGCCAGAGTATGCGCGCGGGACATACTTATCATGAATATCCAACCGTCACGCCCACGGGTAACTTTGCAGCTACGGTTACCCACGAAAAACCCGCCATCGAATCGATCCCTGACAGCTTTGCCAGCGAGCGCTCAGCCTACATCGCTGCCGCATTGGTGAAAAACGCAAATATTCAAGGTTTGAAAGCGCAAGCCAAAGGACTGTCAACGTTTGAAAGCAGGCAGCACTTTTATCAAAATTTCGCGAACCTCACCCTCAATCTGGTGCCTTTCTACTCTGCCATCAAACACTTTCAGGAAGGAAATATCGTTGACGGGTTGGTGGACCTCGCATTCGATGTGCTTAGTGTTGTGGTCGCCGTGGGGGCCACAGCCAAAGGGATCAAGGCTCTAAAGGCTGGCACGTCAACATTTGCCACTGGCATCAAGACGACGCAGATTGTCGGGCGGGCGGCCGTTGGCGTACTCAACCCGCTGGACGGTATCGGCAGCGCGGCAGCCAGGGCAACCAACCATTTAAAGCGTGGCCTGGTTTTCGAATACAAAATGCTCACCCAGGGCGCGGACGTCGGCGAACTGTTCAAGGGAGTGAAAAACATCGACGCTTCGGCAGTCGGTACGTTCAGATACAACAATGAATTCATGGAGGGACCTTCGGTTTTCAAACACGATAACTGGTACGCCTACAATCCGGTTACCCGCCAGCCTTACGGCCCTCCGCTGAGCGATTTCATTCCTTCCATGCGTTTGAACGGCAAGGCCCTAGATACCTGGACGCGAGCAACCGACCCGGTAAAGCAAATTGATGATGCTGTTGAAACGACCTGGAAGCGTACGGTCGCCAAGTACCGTGACACTGCAGACACGACTGCGTTTGAGCAGGGTTATCAATTTGGCCTGCCATCAAGTGTGCCGGGGCTGAAGGCTTCAGCCACGCTTGAAGACTTGATGAAGCTTGCCGCAAGGGACGATATCACCGCCCAGCAAGTCGGGGTTCTGGTTAAACGCTACGACGAGATAGCACTCAAGTTTGGGCGACAAGGCTCACGCCGGTTCTTTGATTGCATTGAGCCTCACTTCGGCACCTTCCAGCCTATGCCGCAAGTTGTTTATCTCAGCCAGACAGGCCAGTTATCAAGGGGCCAATGTGCCGCGCTTTCGCGCGTTATGGCGAGCGCCGTTGCAGAAGGAAAAGAAGCTCAGTTATTGCAAAACATGATGGACGCCGCCGCTTTCCCCAAGGCTCCCGAGTCGAGGGCATTCATGCAGCGTCTGCACGATCTACAAAAGAAAATCGACCTACCCACCTTGTTTCGAGCAAATCAACCTTTTGAGCAGCGGTCATATCGAAACATGGTCACGCATCTAAGTGAGGCAAGCGCTTCCAAATCCATCATGATCGACTCTCCCGGTCATGCAATGGCCGCGGGCGTAAGAATCGATGACTCTGGAAAGACCTTCTATTTTTATGATCCCAATCATGGTCTGGCAAAATTCGCCAACGCCAAGGCCATGGAGGGGGCGTTGCACAAGGTATTCACTGACAAGCAATTGGGCAAACACTATAAAACCCACAGCGTTGACCCGCATAAACTGGAGTTTAAAGTGTTTGACCATAATGATGCCTGGCAGCGCGTCGTCACGGTGCAGAGTTCGCAGATAAAAGCATTTTATGAGGCGCCCATTCTCAATCCAACTACACAACCCATCCGGTATTTGCCACCACCGGTCAATGTAGTGCGTCACCCGATCAAAATAAAACCGCAGGCTACGCCCAATGATGTGCAGGCCATCGTCAATAGCCATGTCAACCTCACCGATGTCGGCGGACATAAAAAAAATATCTATTCAGGCCTGGTCTTTCGTGGGGATATGCGACCGCCGTTGAAAGCCGACGCAGCCGAGGCCGGGATATTTGAAACCGGATTCACTTTACGTACGCCTATCAGTGATGTGCGAGAGGTCAACGGTACTCGAGGCGGGTTTGGCGGAGGGCATGACGCGCTCGACCCTGACGGGCGTGGGATTTCAACGTCGGCGTATTACGACAACAGTGGCGCCGGTGCTTATTATTATGGTGGGCACAAGGGCGGCCATACGTATCTTGTGGATGGCCGGAATATGGAGGGTTTCCATTTATATGCCAATCGGCATACGGTCGAACATCCGGCACACCGGGCGGTTAGTTTAAGTCCCTGGGAGATAAACTACGGTAGCGATATTCCCGGCCACCGCATCATTGGTGCTTTCGACTCATCCGGCAGCTTTATTTCCAATCCCGGGTATGCCGCGAAAGAGGCAAACAAAGTGACAGCCTGATCCCAAGACAGAGGGTACGGGAGATCACGCCAACAGGCGCTGGATATGCTCCTGCAGTGTATCCAGGTCGAACGGCTTGGCCAGAATCGGCGCATTGCGCGTAATCGGGCTGTTGCAGTCGAGGATTTCCTGCGGGTAGCCACTGATAAAGATCACTTTCAACTCCGGCCTCACCTTGAGCGCCGGCTCGGCGATCTGCACGCCGGAAATGCCACCGGGCAGGCGGTAATCCGTGACCATCAGGTCCAGGTGCGGTTTGGTGGCGAGAATTTCAAAGGCTTCTTTGCCATTGACGGCTTTCAATACCCGGTAACCCAGGCCGGCCAGGTATTCACCCAGCACAAACATAATGGATTCGTCGTCTTCGACGATCAGTACGACATCTTGTGCATCTTCACTCATGGGAAGCCTTCGTCCAGTCGGTAGCTGGTGTTACGACCATGGGGTCACGTAGAGGTTGCGTCGAGCTGACGATTGATTTCATGCCGTTTCCTGGAGTGGCAGACAGACCCGAAACAACGCGCCCTCGCCTATCTGGCTCTCGACCTCGATGGTGCCGCCATGGGCCGCGACGATCTGTTCGGAGATGAAAAGCCCCAGGCCCAGGCCAGCCGCCGCATGGCTGACGGAAACCCGCTCGAATTGCTGGAAAATGCGCTTCTGGTTGTCCTCGCTGATGCCGATGCCATGGTCGCGCACTTCCACGCAGGCCTCGCCATGTTCTGCATACACCCGCACTTCGATCGGGCTCTTGGCGCCGTAGCGCAAGGCATTGGTCAGCAGGTTGGTGACGACCTGCTCGATGCGAAACTCATCCCAATTACCCTCGACCGGCTCGTCAGCCAGCAATTGCATCGACGATTCGGCGGCGGCGACCTGCGGCTCGAAGTTATGCACCAGGTTGCGCACCAGCTGCGCCAGGTCGAAGCGCGCCGGACGTATCGACAGCTTGCCGGTGCGGATGCGCGACACGTCGAGCATATCTTCGATCAGGCGGATCAGGCTCTTGATCTGGCGCTCATCGCGGTCGACCATTGCGTGCATCTTGTCCAGGGTAAAGGCCGCCGCGTTGTCCCGGGCCAGGTGCATTTTGCGCAGCTGGGTTTCCAGGATCAGCCCGTTCAGTGGCGTACGCACTTCGTGGGCGACGATCGACATGAAGTCATCGCGCATGCGCACCGCCTGCTCCAGCTCGGCCTGGGTGGCCTGCAGGCGTGTGAGCAGCAGCTCCTGCTCGCGGCGGCTGCGCTCCAGGGCTTCGACCTGCAGCTTCATCGCCTTGCTCTGGCGGTACAGGTCAACGAATACGTTGACCTTGCTTTTCACCGCGTGGATATCCAGCGGCTTGTGCAAGAAGTCCACCGCGCCGCTTTCATAACCCTTGAAGGCGTAATTGAGTTCGCGGCCGGCGGCACTGACAAACACAATCGGGATGTTTTTGGTCTTTTCGGTGCCGCGCATCAGTTCGGCGAGTTCGAAACCGTTCATGCCAGGCATCTGCACGTCGAGGATCGCCATGGCGAATTCATGTTCCAGCAACAGGGACAATGCTTCGTCGGCACTCAATGCCTTGAATACCTGGCGGTCTTCACGCTTGATCAGCGCTTCGAGGGCCAGCAGGTTTTCCGGCAGATCGTCGACGATCAGCAGTTTGGCCTGGACAGTACTTAACATGGGGAAGGTTCCAGGGAAGCCAGCAGTGAGCCAATGCGGCTCAAGGAAAGAATATGGTCGGGTGTGTGCAGCGCCAGCGCGGCCAGGGGCATCACGGCAATCCGGGCCTCGACGGGGTCTTGTACAACGGTCGTGCCGCCCGATTGCTTGACATAAGCCAACCCGCGCGCGCCGTCCTGGTTGGCGCCGGTCAGCAGGATCGCGAGCAGGCCTTTTGCGTAGGCGTCGGCGGCCGAGGTGAAGAGAAAATCGATGGCCGGCCGGGAATGGTGCACGCGGTCCTCCTGACTCAACGACAAGCTGCGGTCCTGTTCCACCGACAGATGATAGCCGGGACCGGCGAAATACAGGGTGCCCGCCTCGATCGACTCCTTGTCCCGCGCCTCCTTGACCGGAATGCGCAAGCGCCGCGCGAAGACTTCGGCCAACTGGCTGCGACGTTCATCCGGCAGGTGCAGCACCGCAATGATCGGCAGGCCGAACGTGTCCGGCAACCCGCCAAAAATACTCAGCAGCGCCTCAACGCCGCCGGCGGAAGCGCCGACGACGATGGCTTCAATCCCATAAATCGGGGGGCTGGCGGCATCGCTCATGATTTGCGGTAGATCCGTTCCTGTTTGACCAAGGGTTCGAATTGCTTGCTATAGGCTGAAAAATCCAGGGTTTCCTTGCTGCCCAACACCAGGAAGCCGCGATGACACAGCGACTCATGAAACAATCCAAACGCCCTGTCTTGCAAATTTTTATTGAAATAAATCAGTACGTTGCGGCATGAAATTAATTGAGTTTCTGAGAATACACTGTCGGTCGCCAGGCTGTGGTCGGCGAACGTGACGTTCTCGCGCAAGGTCTTGTCGAAGATCGCATTATCGTAAGCTGCGGTGTAGTAGTCGGCAAATGAGCGCTGGCCACCGGCCTGCTGATAGTTGGCGGTGTAGGCGCGCACGTTCTCCAGGGAGAAGATGCCCTGCTTGGCCTTGTCCAGCGAGGCCGGATTGATGTCGGTGGCGTAGATGATGGTGCGTTCGAGCAAGCCTTCCTCGCGCAGCAGGATCGCCATGGAGTACACCTCCTCGCCGGTGCTGCAGCCGGCGATCCAGATCTTGATCGACGGGTAGGTCTTGAGCAACGGCACGACTTCCCGGCGAATCGCCAGAAAGTGCGACGGGTCGCGAAACATCTCGCTCACCGGGATGGTCAGGAACTGCAGCAATTGCATGAACGCCGCCGGATCGTGCAGCACGCGCTCCTGCAGCGCGGAAATGGTCGCACAGTCGAACTGGCGCAAGGCATGGGCCACGCGCCGCTTGACCGACGCGCCGGAATAGTCGCGAAAGTCGTAGCTGTACTTGAGGTAAATCGCCTCGATCAACAGGCGCAGCTCGATGTCGCTGCTTTTGTCCAAGAAACTTCGCTCCACTTAAATGCGTTCCATCTTGGGTAACCACACGCGAATCAACGAGAACAGACGGTCCAGATCAATCGGTTTGGCCAGGTAATCGTTGGAACCTGCCGCCAGGCAACGCTCCTGGTCATCTTTCATGGCCTTGGCGGTGACGGCAATGATCGGCAGCTTTTTCCAGCGCGGGTCCTGCCGGATCAGCGCGGTCGCTTCGTAGCCATCCATCTCCGGCATCATCACGTCCATCAGTACCAGGTCGATATCATCGACTTCATTGAGCTTGTCGATGGCTTCACGGCCATTGCGCCCGATCACCACCACGGCGCCTTTATGCTCCAGGGCACTGGTCAGGGCAAAGATATTGCGCACATCGTCGTCCACCAGCAGGATCTTGCGCCCTTCGAACACCTTGTCACGGCTGCGCGCGGTCTTGAGCATCTTCTGGCGGTCATGGGACAGCTGGGATTCGACTTTGTGCAGAAAGAGTGTGACCTCATCGAGCAGGCGCTCCGGGGACCGCGCACCTTTGATGATGATCGAGCGCGAATACTTGCGCAGCTCGGCTTCTTCGTCGCGTGTCAGGTTGCGCCCGGTATACACGATCACCGGCGGGAACGAGCAGATATCCTCGGTGGCCATGCGCTTAAGCAGCTCGTTACCGAGCATGTCCGGCAGCTTGAGGTCGATGATCATGCAGTCGTAGACGTTGGTGCGCAGCAGGTCCAGCGCCGCCTGGGCGTAACCGACATCGGTGATTTCAATGTCATCGTCGCCGATCAGGCGGGCGATGCTGTCACGTTGCAGGTCGTCGTCCTCCACCAGCAGTACGCGCTTGACCTTTTGCGTCAGCTTGGCTTCCAGGCGCGCGAACACGTCCTTGAGCTCTTCCCGGGTGGTGGGTTTGACCGCGTAACCGATGGCGCCCATGTGCATGGCGGCTTCGACGCGGTCTTCCACGGAGATCACGTGCACCGGAATGTGCCGGGTATTGGCGTGCTCCTTCAGACGCTGCAGCACCGTCAAGCCGGAATGATCCGGCAGACGCATGTCCAGCAGGATCGCGTCGGGGATGAATTCTTCGGCCAAGCTGTAGCCTTCGTCGGCACCGTGGGCGACCAGGCAGTTGTAGCCCAGCTCGTGGGCCAGGTCGAAGAGGATGCGCGCGAAATTCGGCTCATCTTCCACCACCAGGATAGTGCGGGTGGTGAATGGCGCTTTGTCGCGGTCATCGGCAAAGCGCGGGATCGGTTCGGCATCAGCCGCCGGCAGCGACGCAACCTTGACGGGCACAGGCGCCGGTACCGCCACGGCTTGGCGCGGGGCTTCGATCGGCGCGGCATCTTCGCCGCGTTCGACGTACTGTTCCGGCAATACCAGGGTAAAAATGCTGCCCTTGCCCGGTTCGCTGGTGACGCTGATGTAGCCACCCAGCAAGGTTGCCAGATCACGGGAAATGGACAGGCCCAGGCCGGTGCCGCCGTAACGCCGATTGGTGGTGCCATCGGCCTGGCGGAAGGCTTCGAAGATGCTTTCCTGTTGATCCTGGGCGATACCTATCCCTGAATCGCGTACGGTAAAGGCGATGCCCTCCCCCGGCGCCCGGGATACCGACAGGCTGACCTGGCCCTGTTCAGTGAACTTGATGGCGTTGGACAGCAAGTTCTTGAGAATCTGCTCCAGACGCTGGCGGTCAGTGAACAGCAGGGTCGGTGAACCTGCCTGCACATCGATCTGGAAACCCAGCTTGCGATCCCTGGCCAGCGGTTCGAACATGCCGCGCAGGCCGTCCACCAGGCGCTCGACGCTGGAATTTTCCGGACGCACTTCCAACTTGCCGGCTTCTACCTTGGAAATGTCGAGAATGTCATTGATCAGGTTGAGCAGGTCATTGCCGGCCGAATAGATCGACTCGGCAAACTTGACCTGCTCGGCACTGAGGTTTTCCTGCGGGTTCTCGGCCAGCAACTTGGCCAGGATCAGCGAACTGTTCAGCGGCGTGCGCAGCTCGTGGGACATGTTGGCCAGGAATTCGGACTTGTACTTGCTGGAGCGTTGCAACTCATCGGCGCGGTCTTCCAGTTCCAGCTGGACCCGGTTGAGTTCGACGTTCTTGCGGTCCATGGCGTCGCGCTGTTCGGCCAGGGTCTGGGTCTGTTCGGCCAACTGTTCGTTGGTCTGCTCAAGCTCCGCCTGCTGGGTTTCCAGGTGCGCCTGGGACTCCTTGAGGATGCGCGACTGTTCCTCCAGCTCTTCGTTGGCGGTCTTGAGTTCTTCCTGCTGCACTTGCAGCTCTTCGTTGAGCTGCTGGGTCTCGGCGAGGACTTCCTGCAAACGCTGGCGATAACGTGCGGCTTCGATGGACGTTCCGATATTGTCTGCGATCAGCTCCAGCAGCTCGACGTCGCGCTCTTCCAGGGGGCGCAGGAAGCCAAGCTCGATCACGCCGTTGACGCGGTCGTCGTCGCTGGTCGGCACCACCAGTATGCTGCGGGTGGCGCCCTCGCCCAGCCCCGAGCAGACCTTGAAGTAGTCCACCGGTACGTCGTCCAGGCGGATCAGGCGATCGAGCTGGGCGGCCTGCCCTACGATGCCTTCGTCGCTGTAGATCGACTGTTCCAGCTGCGCCTGTTCGCGGGAGAAGCCGTAGGTGGCGACCCGCCGCAGGCCACCGTGCTCTTCGCGCACATACAACGCCCCCACGGCTGAGCCCATGTATTGAGCGAAGAACTGCAGGATGTTGCGGCCCAGCAGGTTCAAGGTCAGTTGGCCAAGCACCTGTTCGGCCAGTTCGGTTTGGCCATTGCGCAGCCAGGCCTGCTGCTCCAGGCGTTTGGCGATCTTCTTTTGGGACGCGAGGTTTGCGCTGTAGCTACTTGAAAGCGCTAGTAAATTCTTTCTGCCAATGTACGCCAGGAAACCACTGAGGCCGAGGACGAACGCCAGGTACAGCGTGACGCTGAGTACCGTGGTGCGGGTCACTTCCTCGTTACGGGAGATGCGGAACTGTTGTTCCATCGATACCGCGTCTTCATATTCCTTGCGAATCTCGTCGGTCAGGCGCTTGCCTCGGCCCGCCTTGACGGCACCACGGAAATCGCCACTGCTGCGCTGCAGCTCAATCATCGACTGCGCGTAGTTGTTCCATTCGGCCTGCAGGGCTTCCAGGCGCTTGAGGCGGTCGACCTGCTGCGGGTTGTCGGCGACCAGCTCCTGCAAGTTACGCAGGTCGGCAATGATCCGCGGCTTGGCCACTTCATAAGGGTCGAGGAAATGCTCGTCACCCGTAATCAGGAAACCGCGCATGCCGGTTTCCAGGTCGACCGTCAGTTTGGACGACTCATTGAGGTTGTTGATGACCCGGTCGGTGTGCTCCACCCACTGGATCACCGACAGCAAATAGGTGATCAGGCACACGAAAAACACCGCGCTGAGCACGCCCACACTCAATGGCAGGGCCACGTTACGGCTCAGGAGTTTACTGAAGCTCTTTTCATCAACTGACGACGCGGGAGTCATGGGCATGCCTTGGCCAAGTGCGGAAAAACCGGGAGTTTGCCCCAAAGTGACGATCAAGACCATTTTTCTGGGACGTTTTTGTACAGATTCCTACAGCAGAACAGGCTATTCTGCCTGGTCTTTTGTACTGCATTGTTTTAACGCCCTGGGAACTTGTGGATAGCCCGCGCTTACTCAAGTACAGGCCTGTGAGAATGGCCAGCGTTAAACACTCGTCTTTTTTTGGGAAAGCCTTCTATGTCCGCAATTGTCTCCATCATCCTTGTTGTCGAAGACGACGCTATCGTGCGCATGCTGATCGTCGATGTGCTTGAGGAGTTGGAGTTCACGGTGCTTGAGGCTGCCGATGCTGCAGAGGCCCTGGCACAGGTGCAAAAAACTGACCAGGTAATCGACCTGATGATGACCGACGTCGGCTTGCCCGATATGGACGGCAAGCAACTGGCAGCCCAAGTGCGCGAACTGCGCCCTGACCTGCCTATCCTGTTCGCCAGCGGCTATGCCGAGAACATCGATGTGCCCGCCGGCATGCAGGTGATTGGCAAGCCGTTCTCGATCGACCAGTTGCGCGATAAAGTCAAATCGATGTTGCCCTGAATATCCAGTGTCCTTTTGCAGGTTTTAACGTGACGTCCGGGAAAGAAAACAGGAAACTCAGCGCCTGCATCTCCCCGTCAGTCAAAAGAACCCTGGAAGGACGCAACAACATGATTGGACAACCTGCGCGCCTGGTGTTGGCGAGCCTCTCGATACTGCTGAGCACCGGCGCCTGGGCCGACTTCACGGCCACCCCTGCCGAAGCACGGGCCATTGCCAAGCAAGCCTACTTGTACGGCTATCCCGTGGTTGAGATGTACAAGACGCTCTACACCCAGGCCGTGGACAAAGGCGGGGCCAATTTCAAGGCACCGTTCAATCGCATCGGCAACAGCGCGCAGGTGTTTACCCCCAAGGACACCGCGTTCACGACCCCGAACGCGGACACGCCCTACTCCTTCGTCTGGATGGACCTGCGCAAGGAACCGCTGGTGCTGACCCTGCCCAAGGTCGAAGACAACCGCTACTACTCGGTGCAGTTGCTCGACCTCTACACCCAGAACATCGCCTACCTGGGCACGCGCAGCACAGGCAACAACGGCGGTCACTACATGATCGCGGGGCCTGACTGGAAGGGTCAGCAGCCCGTCGATATCGACCGCGTGGTCTACAGCGAAAGCAATATCGCCTATGCCTTGTATCGCACGCAGCTGTTCGATGAAAAAGACCTGGGCAAGGTCAGGCAAATCCAGAACGGCTATAAAGTGCAGCCGCTGAGCAGCTATGTGAAACAAGCGGCCCCGGCCAAGGTGCCGAAGATCGAGTGGCCCAAGCCGATGGCGAACATGAGCGACAGCCCGCAGTTGTTCCGCTACTTGAACTTCATGCTGGCCTTCGCTGCGCCCCAGGACAGTGAAAAAGACCTGCTGGCGCGCTTCGCCACGATAGGTATCGCCCCCGGCGCACCTTTCAAGCTGAACCAACTGAGCGCCGAGCAGCGCAAAGCGTTGGAGGACGGGATTGCCGATGGCAAGGCCGAGTTCGCCACGTTCAAGAAAGACAAAATCGACACCCATCAAGTCTCCAGCGGCGAGCTGTACGGCAGCCGTGACCGGCTGAACAACAATTACCTGTACCGGTATGCCGGCGCCAACCTGGGGATGTTCGGCAACTCCACCGATGAAGCCGCTTACTTCACCTGGTTCGATGACAGCGAAGGCAAGCCGGCCAACGGTGCACGTCGCAGCTACACCGTCCATTTCGCCAAGGACCAACTGCCGCCTGCCGATGCGTTCTGGTCGCTGACCATGTACGACGCCAAGACCAAGTTGCTGGTGCCGAACCACAAGAAACGTTACCTGATCAACTCACGCATGCTGCCCGGCCTGAAACTGGACGCCGACGGCGGCCTGACCCTGGCCCTGCAGCATCATGAGCCACCGAAGGCCGAACAGAGCAACTGGCTGCCCGCTCCGACCGGGCCGTTCTTTGCGGTGCTGCGTATTTACCTGCCCAAGCCCGAAGTCACCAGCGGCCAATGGCAGTTGCCGCCGCTCACGCCGCTCAAGTAACCCAGCCGGGAATCCATGCACGGCGGGTGGCAATTGACCTACGCTTCCCGCCACGCCAGCTGGTTATTTGAGCGACTCGCCCTCAGCCGCGTTCGCGGGGGATCAGGCTCTGCAACTGCGCCGCCAGGAAATTGGCGTCGAATGTGAAGGTGTCCGGGTCTTTCAGGCCATTGGTCTTCTTCCAGAGCCAATCGTTTTTATCTGCAGGCAATACCAGGGAGACGCTGCCGTGCCGGGCAGCGGTCAGGCCCATTACCGCCACGCGAATATATCCGTCCGTGCCCATCACCTCCGGCACGAACTCCACGCTTTTACCCGTGATCAACACAGTCAACTTCTCGGTCTTGAAGGTCGATGTTTCCACCGGCACGCTCGGCCCACTGGCGACATAGACTTCACGATGCACCTCCAGCAAACCGGCGCTCTTGACCGGTTCCAGCCACTGTTCGACTTGCTCGAACAACTCGCCCAGCTTGTGTGCCCAACGCGCCGACTGCACATCGAATTGCTGTTTTTTATGGGTTTCGCTCTCGGCGTAACGACGAAGCATCTCGCCCAGTTGCTGTACATCGTCCATTGCGGATCTCCTTGGGTGAGTCAGGTTGCGAAGCCCGATCATCGCAGATACGGCTGCCTGGCGTACGAGTTAAAGCTGATTGCAGTGGGTTCGGCAGCAGGCAGCTCACAGGCCTGACCTCCCCCGTAAACATCGGCGCTTCCAACAGGCGAGCGTGAGTCCACTTAACCTTATTGAACTGCTCCGGTGAATTGGCCGGCAACTGCCTATGACTCATCCACTTTCGGTGGGTATGGTGACGTGACATTCCCCTGTCCGGAGCATCGCATGCGCACCATCGGCCTTATCGGCGGCATGAGCTGGGAGTCCAGTGCCGAGTATTACCGCATCATCAACCAGCAAGTCCGCGACCGGCTCGGCCCGCTGCGTTCGGCGCAGCTGTTGATGTACAGCGTGGACTTCGGTCCGGTGGAACAGGCCCAGCACGCCGGGCGCTGGGATGATGCCGCGCAGATCCTGGAAGACGCTGCGCGCCGTCTGCAGGCAGGCGGCGCCGAGTGTGTGGTGTTGTGTACCAACACCATGCACCGGGTGGCGCCACGTATTGAGGCGGCGGTGTCGATTCCCTTCCTGCATATCGCCGATGCGGCCGGGGCTGCGGCCCTGCAGGCCGGCACCTTGACCGTGGGCTTGCTTGGCACTGCATTCACCATGGAACAGGACTTCCTCAAGGCCCGCCTGATCGCGCAGGGCCTGACTGTGCTGGTGCCGGATGCGGATGAACGCAAGGACGTGCACCGGATCATTTATGAAGAGTTATGTGTGGGGGTAATCAGCGACTCATCACGCGCCGTCTACCAGCGGGTGATCGAGTCCCTGGCCGCACGCGGCGCCCAGGCGGTGATTCTCGGCTGTACGGAAATCAGCCTGCTGATCAAGCCCGAGCACAGCGACCTGCCGCTGCTGGACACCACCTGGCTGCATGCGCGGGCTGCGGTGGCGTTTGCGCTGGAGGATTAAACCGGCTTGCGCAGGCGCGCCATGCTCAGGGTATCGACAAACACACCGTCACGCAGGGCGTAGTCGCGCAAACGCCCTTCGACCTCGAAGCCGAATTTACGATACAGGTTGTGTGCCGCTTCGTTGTCGGCGTACACCGTGAGTTCTACGCGGTGCAGGTTCATCCAGTTGTCGGCCACGTCCAGCGCGGCCGTCAACAGCTTCGAACCGATGCCCCTGCCCTGCCACGCCGTCGCCACGCCCATGCCGAAGGACCCCACATGCGCCTGGCGTACGCGCAGGTACTGTTCCAACCCCAACTGGCCAATCACTTCGCCGCCGTGCAGCGCCACCAATTGCAGTCGGCGCTCGTTATCCATCACCAGGCGTTTGCGCCACGCTTCCACCGACTGGAAAGGCATCTGCAGCACCTGACGGCATACCGCCGGTTCGTTGTAGAGCGCCGCGACGCCCTCAAGGTGGGCCTCGGTGAAGCGCTGGATCACGATAGGGAGGTCAGGCGTGTGCATTGTGTTTCATCCTTTGAAAGACACGTGGCCGATCAGTGTAGGAGCAAAGTAGGCGCCCTGGCGAGCCTCAACCTTGCGTGCACATTCAGCCTCGCAGCGCTGTGCGCCAAAGCCGGGCGATGTCCGCCGCGCGCTCGCGCAACAGTCGCGGCGCCTCGCTGCACGCCTGCTCCAGGCTCATCGGCGCCGATGGCAAGGCAAACGCGGCATCCACGCCGTGGGCGTACATTTGCTCGTAACCATCACCCAGGGTGCCGGCGATCACGATCACCGGGACCTGGTGATGGCGCGCGATACGCGCCACGCCAAACGGGGTTTTACCGCGCAGGGTCTGGGCGTCGAAGCGGCCTTCGCCGGTGATGACCAGGTCGGCACCGCGCACGGCGGCGTCCAGTCCGACCAACTCGGCCACCACCTCAACGCCGGCACGAAACTGGGCACCCAGAAATGCCTTGGCGGCAAACCCCAGGCCACCGGCGGCGCCGCTGCCGGGTTCGTCGCGCACGTCTCCGGGCAGCACTCGCGCGCAGTGGTCGGCAAAATGACCGAGAGCGGCATCCAGCTGTAGAACCTGCTCGGGAGTGGCGCCTTTCTGGGGGCCGAAAATGGCCGAGGCGCCATGGGCCCCGCACAACGGGTTATTTACATCCGCCGCGATTTCAAAGCGCACCTGAGCCAGACGCGAATCGAGGTTTTCCAGGCTGATGCGGGCCAGGCCTGCCAACGCCAGGCCTCCAGGTGCCAGCGGCTGATCCTGGGCATCGAACAACTGCACGCCGAGCGCTTGCATCGCACCCGCGCCGCCATCATTGGTCGCACTGCCACCAATTGCCAGAATGATGCGTCGGGCGCCCAGATCAAGGGCCGCGCGGATCAGTTCGCCGGTGCCATAGGTGCTGCTGGAACACGCATCGCGCTGGCCCGGCGCAACCAGCTGCAGGCCGCTGGCCTCAGCCATTTCGATGATCGCGGTGTGGCTGTCGGCCAACCATCCCCAGTGCGCCTGCACCGCAGCACCCAGCGGCCCGCGCACGGTCTGGCTGCGCAGCTGGCCGTTACACGCAGCGAGCACTGCCGCGACCGTGCCTTCACCGCCATCCGCCATCGGGCATTGCACCAGTTGCGCGTCAGGCCAGACCTTAACCAGGCCATCGGCAATGGCCTGGGCGACCCGTTCGGCACTGAGGCTGTCCTTGAACGAGTCGGGGGCGATGATGATTTTCATGGGCGTTCTCCGTTTTTTATAACGCCCATGCTGACAGTTGGCACCGCCGCTGACGCCAGTCCGATGCACAAGTGCGGGTGAGGTTTGTTGTTCATTTTTACAAAGCAACAGGCTCACGACGAATAAAAGCCAGGCGCCTGAGCCAGTTGTTTGATTTATCTGACAGCTGCTGCCTCCGGCAATGTAGGACGCCTCTTGAATCGCCTCTCTGCCTTGAGATTCCAGACATCTCACTTCAGGTTACCCATCCGTAGAAACCACGCCGAATGGCAACAGCTCATTGTCGAGTCGAGGAGCGTCTCATGGCTGACACCCCTTCAACACCGCGTATTGCCCCCATGCACTACAACGCGCGAGGCAATCCCGTGCATACCTGGACCCTCACGCCCAGCCATATCACCGACCCGGTGCACTGCATATTGCCCCCGGATGGGATATTGCCGGTGATTTTTGTGCCGGGGATTATGGGGTCGAATTTGAAGAGCAAGCCTGTTGAGCAGGAAGGTGAAGATTTGCGAGAGGAGGGAGTTCCTATCTGGCGGTTGGATGCCGGATTTATGGGGAAAAACATATGGTTGGCCACAAACTGGTTCAACAAAAAGCCAGGAGTGCGGCAACGTTTGTTACATCCTGACAAGGTGGAAGTGGATAAAGAAGGAGCAGTGCCCAAACGCGCCGTAGGCACGGTCATTACCCAGCCCGAGCGGGACAAGAAAAAGGCCGCCCTGGCGTTGACCCAGCGTTATAGAGAGCGCGGATGGGGCGAAGTCAGCGAAACCAGCTACCACGCGTTTCTTCTGTGGCTGGAAGACACCCTTAACAGCGAATTCATGCCGCACAAATGGCCGCAGTTCGACATTCGTCCTGAGCATCTACATACCCGCAGTGTCGAGCCCGGCCCGGTTCAACTCACCGAGTTGAAACCCGAAATGCCCATCGCCATGCCAGGGTTGGGCGCTAATCTGTCGACCCAATTGCCGTCGATTATTTCGGATGAGTTGGCGGCACGTGGTGGCTATCGCATGCCGGTACATGCCTGTGGTTACAACTGGTTGGACTCCAACGAGGAGGCCGCGTCAAGGCTGGCTGAGCGTATTGATGAACTCATGCACCAGTACGGTCGCAACTGCCAACAGGTGATTTTGGTTACCCACTCCATGGGCGGACTGGTGGCACGGCGATGCGCGCATCTACCGGGCATGGCCGATAAAATTGCGGGTGTCGTGCATGGCGTGATGCCCGCCACCGGGGCACCGGTTGCTTACCGTCGCTGCAAGATCGGCATGCGCGACGAAGATCCCGTTGCCGGCGCGGTCATTGGCCCGACCGGTCAGGAAGTCACCGCTGTATTTGCGCAAGCACCCGGTGCCTTGCAATTGCTGCCCACCCAGAACTACGCCCCGGGTTGGCTGCGGCTGATTGACGAACGTGGAGCCCCGGCTATGCCGCGTCAACCGGTAAAAGATCCTTACGAAGAGATTTATCTACGCCGTGATCGCTGGTGGGGATTGTTGCGTGAAGAGTGGTTGGCACCGAGGGATGGGGATCCGATTACGTGGGAAGATTTTGAGGAAAACATGTCGGAAGCGAAGCGGTTCCATCAGAAAATCGCTGGCTCCTACCACCCTCAAACCTATGTTTACTACGGCAACGACGATAAGCACCCCAGTTTCGAATCCATCACCTGGGAAATGCGTCGTGGGTCTCGTCTCAATGGGCCTTATACCTCAAGCCCGGATGCTTTCACGGTGTCCAGCTTGCAAATGCACGAGGTGCGCGACGACGGGCGAAGCCCGTTGTACGTGGGCGGGCAAGCCGAAAGCGTAATGCCCCCACGGGGTGACCCCAATGCGCCAGTAAAGACCGTACAGACCAGCTATTGGGAACTGCATTGCCGTATGCAGGACGGCGCTGGCGACGGCACCGTGCCGGTGAGCTCTGGCCGGGCGCCGATCAGGCAGGTCCGCCAGGGTTCTGTCCGCCAGCAAGTGCAGGCACCGGGTTTCGATCATGAAGCGTCCTATGCCAACCCGCTCACCCAGCAATTCACCCTCTACTCCCTGATCAAGATTGCGGCGAAAGCCAAGAAACCTCTATGCGCAGACTGACCGTTTTTTTTACATGCCTGCTGCTTGGATCGGTTGCAGGGTGCACCACCTTCAGACAACCCAGTGAACAGGAGAAAAAAACCGTGCACGAATTGACCAGCAACATGCGCACATGGGCGCTGGGCCGTGGGCTGATCGACCTGCCTTCCAGTTGGACCGGCGTCGGGGATGTGAAGTTGTATTACGGGCTGGGGGCCGATCATGCATCCGTTGAAGTGCGGGTGCTGGGCGAGGGGGTTTCACAGCAACGCTTTTCCGCTGCCTTGCAGGAACGGGCCAGCCGGATCGCCGCGGTCAAAAACTATGAGATGGATGACGTATCAATGCTGGTGTCAGCCAAAGCGCAGACACCGCAAAGTGTCATGTTGCAATACTACCGGCGTCCAACACCGCGTCAGACTTTCGTTCACGAACTCCACATGCTGATCGATGACGTCTACGTCATGCTCCGAGCTGACTCCTTCAAGGGTAATACCGCCCCTGTTGAAGATCGTCTGTTAAAACTCTCAAAAGAGATCTTCAAAGTCACCCCTGAAATCGCAGGCGCGGGGTTTGCACTTGGGCCGGTTGTCATTCGCAGTCATCACGACCATGAGATCGCCAGTTTCTATTTTCGCCCCCCTGCTTCAGACGTATCGCTGAACGTCTACATCAACGCCTTATCACCTGATGATGGAGAGCGTTTGCATGTCCGAACCCAAAAAGATGGGAAAATATTCCTTGCGGGCGATTATGAACAACTGCGGATAGGCCAAGTAACATTAGCCGGAATGCAAGCCGAGGAATCCTTGATCGGCTTCAGTGATGACACACATCGTCAAATACTTTTCGTCAGTGAGAACTATCGAGATAACCCATCTCTAAGCCGTCCAGCCATGAGTATTCGCCTATCGGCAGGCGGAAAGAAGCGTACCGCCATAGATCCTGATAAACCCAGGGATCTTGTCCGCTGGACCCTTCCCCAGTTCGCCAACAAAGGCTACGACCTCCCTCTTTGGCAACAGCCCGCGAGCCCGGAACCCGTCAACCCCTCCCTAACCGACTATGAAGCCATGGCCGTCTGGGACGCAATCCTCAAGTCCGTGCGCATCCGTTACGGCGCGGTGGTGCCCAAGCCGGATCCGTGGTTCAACCCCCGCGGGCCCACTGCCGAGGACGCTGCCGAAGGCAAACGCATCCTTGATGAGTTCATCGCCAGCTTTGAAAAGCCCAAGCCATGACTTGGCAGCATGATCCCCATAGCGACGTGCGAATGTTTACGCTTGATTGCAGGGCAACAACTGCACGCCCAGGTACAGCGCAAGCATGCCGTCCAGAGTCAGCGGGTCGACGCCGCTCAGTTCGGCGATCCTTTCCATGCGGTAGCGCAGGCTGTTGCGGTGGATGCCCAGGGCGTCGGCGCAGGCCTGGCTTTGCCCGTCGTGCTCGCACCAACTGCGCAGCGTGGCCAGCAGTTGACCGTTGCTGTCCCTGGCCAGCACTTTGCGCAGTGGGTTGAGCAATTCGTCCAGGGCGTCATCGTTGCGGTGGCGCCAGAGCATGACCGGCAGGCGATAGCGGTTGAGGAGCAACAGGCGCGCGTGGGGCAGGATATCGCGACCGTAGGCCAGCAAGTCACCCACGCGGCGGTAGCAGCGGCGCAGGCCGGCCAGCCCTTGCGCCTGCCCGCCTACGGCCACCCGCAGGATATTCCAGCCCAGGCCGTCGAGCTTTTCCAGCAGGCGTGGGTCGTCGACTTGCAGGGCGGCGGGACGGCACCAGAGCAGGGAAAACTGCGCGGAGCTCACGCACCAGCTGTCCGGATAACGCGACATCAGCCAGGCGCTCAAGGCTTCGGCCGACTGCCCCGCGCCCAGTTCGAACAGGTACGGCGTGCGCGCCAGTTGCGGCTTGAGGCCCAACTGTTGCGCTTCGTCGACCAGGCGCGGCGAGTCGCCCGTGTCGGCCAACAGCAAGGCCAGCAGATCGTCACAGCGCTGGCGTCGCCATTGCAGCTCGGCCTGCTGGTGCCGCTGGCTGACCAGCATTTCGGCGGTCATGCGCACCAGTTCGGCGTAGGTGCGCAACCCGTCCGGTTCGCCGGTGATACCCAGTACACCGATCAGGCGCTGGTCATGCATCAGCGGCAGGTTGATGCCCGGCAACACGCCCTTGAGGTGCTTGGCGGTCTGCCCGTCGATTTCCACCACGCGCCCGTTGGCCAGCACCAGTTGCGCGCCTTCGTGACGGGTGTTGATGCGCTCCGGCTCGCCGCTGCCGAGAATCAGGCCCTGGTTGTCCATCACGTTGACGTTGTAGGGCAGGATCGCCATGGTGCGATCGACAATATCCTGGGCCAGCTCATGATCCAGCTCGAACATGGGGGCTATTTTCCTCGAAACGGGTTGGTCAGCGGCACAGCGCAAGGCGGGCTTGACTGTGCGCGAGCACAAAGACAGTTGCCCATCGCCTCACCGAGACTGTTCAAGCGATCAACGTTACCCTCGCATCGCCAAAAATCATAATAAAGAGAGACTCGCCATGTCACAGAGCGCCGCTGCAGCACTGGCCACCGATGACGATAAAAACGCCATCTACAAGCGCGTAACCCTGCGCCTGATCCCCTTCATTTTTATCTGCTACCTGTTCAACTACCTTGACCGGGTCAACGTTGGCTTTGCCAAGTTGCAGATGCTCGACGCATTGAAATTCAGTGAAACCGTGTACGGCCTGGGTGCCGGGATTTTCTTTATCGGCTACGTGCTGTGTGGCGTGCCGAGCAACCTGGCGCTGACCCGGTTCGGGCCAAGGCGCTGGATCGCGCTGATGATGATCGTGTGGGGCACCCTGTCCACGTGCCTGCTGTTCGTGACCACGCCGACGCATTTCTACACCTTGCGCCTGTTTACCGGTGCCGCCGAGGCGGGCTTCTTTCCCGGCGTGGTGCTGTACCTCTCGCAGTGGTTTCCAACCTTTCGCCGTGGCCGCATCATGGCGCTGTTCATGTCGGCGATTCCGGTTTCCGGCCTGCTCGGCAGCCCGTTCTCCGGCTGGATTCTCAACCACTTCGCGGCCGGCCAGGGCGGGCTTGCCGGGTGGCAGTGGATGTTCCTGTTGCAAGGCATCCCCACCGTGATCCTCGGCGCCCTCGCCTACTTCCTGCTCAGCGACAGCTTCGCCAACGCCAAGTGGCTCAAGCCCCACGAACGCGCGCTGCTGGAAGCTGACCAGGCCATCGACCTGGCGAACAAACCGAAAACCACCACCGACTCCCTGGCCGAGGTCTTCAAGAACCCGGCGATCTGGGCGTTCGGCCTGATCTACTTCTGTATTCAGAGTGGGGTGTATGCGATCAACTTCTGGTTGCCATCGATCATCAAGAGCCTGGGTTTCAGCGATAACCTGGTGATTGGCTGGCTCAGTGCGATCCCTTATCTGCTCGCTGCGGTGTTCATGTTGCTGGTAGGCCGCTCGGCCGACCTGCGCAAGGAGCGTCGCTGGCACCTGGTGGTACCGATGCTGATGGGCGCGATTGGCCTGGTCATCGCGGTGAACTTCGCCACCACCCCGGCGATCGCCATCCTCGGCCTGACCATCGCCACCATGGGCGCCCTCACCGGCCTGCCGATGTTCTGGCCGGTGCCCACCGCCATGCTCAGCGCGGGCGCCGCGGCCGGAGGGCTGGCGCTGATCAACTCCATGGGCCAGATGGCCGGGTTTCTCAGCCCCTACATCGTCGGTTTCGTCAAAGATGCAACAGGGTCCACGGACATGGCGCTGTACCTGCTGGCGGCGGTAATCGTCGCCGGCAGCGTGCTGGCGTTACGGATGACGCGCACCTTGAAGGTTTAAAACGCCCTATGGGGGCATAGGAAGCGCCCAAACGTAACCACGATGCGAAGCGAGCCGCCCTTGATCTTGATCTGCTTTTGATCTTGATCTCCGGCGCCCCGTTAAACCACGCTGGCCGAACGCAGGCTTGAATCCGTGGGTAACCCGGCAGGACGCCGGGTTAGCCGCACTGGGCCA
>NZ_CVTK01000040.1:333469-333800 GCF_900004785.1 Pseudomonas sp. 28 E 9
ACACCGAGCCTGGGCGAGGTGCCGAGTGGTGGGGCAAGAGCGTTTTGCTTACTTTTGCGCTTTTCAAAAGTGAGCCGCTGTAAAAGCGGAACCACTAGCAGCCGTGACCGAAGAAACGGATATGTACTCGGTCTGATCCAGCATCCTGGTCGGCCCAGAGGCCGCCATCGGGGGCAAGCCCCCTCCCACATTTTGGCCAGGATCGACACAAAATCCCGGTCGGCTCTAAGGCCGCCGCGCTTTTGATCTTGATCTCAGGCGCCCCGTTAAACCACGCTGGCCGAACGCAGGCTTGAATCCGTGGGTAACCCGGCAGGACGCCGGGTTAGCC